>JAHDDF010000108.1 GCA_020629475.1 Saprospiraceae bacterium | reverse complement strand
GGATGTGGTTGCGATAGACGGTGGTTGTACCACCGTCCTAGTTAATCTACCCAAAAAATCTGATCATACGTCTGCGGCACCAACCTCCCGTTCGGATCCGGTCTATCTTCCTTAAACGTAAATATCAAGTACCAGCACTGTTTTACCGGCGCCTTGAAATCCTTTTCAAAGCGATATTGCTTAGCAAGCATTTGAGCCTTGGATAAAACCGAGGCATCCTTTATCGTTGATTTCGATTTGTTACTTTGCGCGGAAACCACCTTACCCATTTGGTTGATACAAACATCCACATGGACCTTACCCACTTTGTTTTGGGCAATTTGCTTGATTTCCCATTGTTGGGGCCTATCGGTTACCCTACGGTTGAAACCACCGTCGCCATCACCGGCACCGGTACCGTTTCCGCTACCGCCTTGTCCGCCGTTCCCGGCTTGACCGTCACCTGAACCCGTGGAAGAACCCGGCTTACCCGGATTGCTACCGCTTGAATCACTGTTGTGTGAATCACTTCCCGTTCCCGGCTTACTCGGCTTGGAAGGCTTCGTAGGCTTGGAAGGCTTTGGTGGGGCAGGGGTAGGTTTTGGAGGAACGGGCTTAGGCGTCGTCTCCGTAGGTGGTTTTGGAGGTGCAGGATTCGGTGGTGTAGGCGGAGTAGGAGGAGCCGTAACCGGACTTTCCTCCGGAGAAGTAGCCACGGGAGGAGTCGGTTCCGCCGGTGGTGGCGGATTTACGTCCTCAACCGGTGCCGGGTCCGGAACTTCAGGCTCCGCCGGTTCAGGGTCCGTTTCCGGTGTAGCATCCGCTTCCGCGGGATCATCCGTTTCACCAAGAGGATCGTCAGGCTCAGAGCCACCGTCCTCGGTAAAGTCATGTTCTTGCTCAATGGGCTCCGGTTCCGGTTCCGGCTCGGGTTCCGGTTCCACGAAAGCCATTTGGATTTCTATGTATTGCGGTTCCTCTTGCTGGGGCATTTTCCATAGGAAAGCCAACAACAAAATACCCGCGTGAACGAAAAAAGCGATGATTAATCCCTTCTTCCGCCGCTTCTTTTCCTCTATTTGTTCTTCATACGTGGTAACCATAAGCCCTGTTTTTGTCCCTCCTCTTACCCTTACGGGCAATGGAATGGTGGTTCCTCCTCCACAAAATGACTGATATTCCCGGAAATCTCAAATAATAAAGGCTTAAAGTGTATTAAGGAACACTTAAGCTTTAAAAAAGATAATGATTGGAAATGGCGCTAGAAAATTATGACCTGACCGATACATAACGCCAAAACCACAAGGTTTCGTATCAAACGGGGTTTGATACGAGTCTCAAAGAGACTCCCCGTTATTACACGTCCAAAAATCGCGCCTCGATATCCGGCGTCGGCATCAAGCAACTCTCCTGCTCACCGAACCACTTATACCGGTTCTTGGCAATGAAATTATAAACACCGTCCCGGATAAATTTTGGAACAATGATAAAGGCATAAGATAAAGCCCAAATGCCGCCAAGGTTCTTGAAAAGCCGTAAAGCCCCGGAAGAACGGGTGTATAATTTCCCGTCCTCAATTAGGATGAGGGATTGTAAATCCTCCTTGGGCAATCCTGCTTTTTCACATTGTACCTGCCCGAATTCGGACTGAAGTGCGGCAAACCTGATTTTGGCTTTTTTATCCCTGGCAATAACGAATTGAACGGTGCTGTTGCATAGGTTGCAAACACCGTCGTACAGCAAAACGGGATGGTTTTTTACCACACTTTCTTGTATCTCTCGTTCAATACCCATTGGCTCCAGTTCTTGTTGTAGGTATGGATATTTTGTGTCGGTTTGCCTTGGGCATCCACCAATGGGTTTCCTTGGTTGACCCATTCAAATAGGCTTCCGTGCAAATTGTATACTTTGGTAAAGCCTGCTTTCTGCAATTTTTCCCCGATTTTTTCGCTCCGGTAACCAATGGAGCAATATACCACTACGGGCTTGTCCTTGTCAAGATGTTTTACGGATTCCATGTCAAAACGATCGTAGCCTACAAAAGTCGCTCCTTGGATATGTCCCGTATTGAACTCATCTTTTTCCCGTGCATCAAGGATGTTGAAAGTCTCGGTAGCATTCTCTAAATCGTCCACACCCAGGAGCGGGACCGTAAATGAAAGCAAGGATTTAACCTTGGCATCAAAGCTAGGATCCTCACAGGATGGCGCATTTGCCGGGACCTGCGCGGTGCAGGACGCCAAGGCAAAGAATAAAAATGATATGAAAAAGAATCGTTTCATGCCTGTTTATGGATTTCCGTAATCCTTTATGCCTGTCAAACGCAGGGTGGTATCCCAAAGTTGCGCAGCTACCTCTTTATCCTTCGCCAAATCCGTGATTGGCGCTATTTTTTTCTTTTTATAATAATCACCTGTCTTTCCCGCGACGTCCGGGGAGGTCGCTAAATAAATGGATGTTTCCGCTCCGGTAGCGGAAGAAATCATGAAAGGTCTAGCTATAGGAATAAGGAATCGGAGCAATTTACCGCCACTTTCCCCGAAGTTGGTCGCTACTACGCCGGGGTGCAGGCAATTCACCGTAATTCCCTCGGATTGGACTTGCTCCGCCAAGTATTTCGTGAAGTGGATGTTGAATAATTTACTTTGGCAATACGCCTTGAATTGCTCGTAATCCTCCTTGAAATTCAAGTTGTCGAAATCAACGGATTTTGGCATCCGGTGTGCCGAGGAAGAAACGTTTATGATTCGTTTATCCGAGCCCTTTCTGACCAAGCCCAATAGATAATGGGTATTCAAGAAATAACCAAGATGGTTTAAGGCAAAGGTCATTTCAAAACCATCTACGCTTTCCTTGTATTCCCCGAACATCGCGCCCGCATTATTAATTAGGATATCAATTCGAGGAAGTTCTTCCCTGAGTGCCGTGCCGTATTCCTTAATGGAGGCAAACGAAGAGAGATCCACCAAGCGTAAATGCACATTCGTATTTCCGGTGGATTGGATAATTTCCTCCTTGGCGGCATTGCCCCTTTCCTTGCTTCTGCAAACCATATAGACGGTAGCACCTTTTGCGGCTAATGCCCGTGCGGTTTCTTTCCCGATTCCGGAGTTGGACCCCGTGACCACGCAGATTTTTCCTTCCATTGTATTAACGTTTCTTATCAAACTTTCACAAGGTTTTAATGCTTGCGGTCTTCCGGTAGTTTAAACGAATCATCATATTGGTAGTCCTAGCCTTACATTTCCCTGAAATAGATTGAAAATAAATTGTCCTATGGAGCACAGCCGAAAGATAAAACATTTGTACCACCGCGCCGGATTCGGTTTAACCATAGCGGAAGAGAAACGGCTTAAGAATAAATCCATTACCAAGGCGGTAGAGGAATTGTTCAGGGATGCCGGCAAACCTTCCGCTTTTTCATCCAACGACAAGGTGGATAGCTATTACGCGGACAAGACAAAGAGACCGGGCAAAAGCGAAAAACAGGAGTTCAAGATGCAATCCCGAAAACTAACCGCGCTTATCGGAACGGATTGGGTGCAGCGGATGGCACTCGGTGATTCGCCTTTGTTGGATAGAATGATGCTTTTCTGGCACGGGCACTTTGCTTGCAGAACCATTTTGGCGCATCTGGTAAAGAAACAGCTTAATGCCTTGGAGAAAAACGCCTTGGGAAATTTCAGGGATTTGTTGATGGCTATCGCCAAGGACGGCTCAATGATCCGCTACTTGAACAACCAACAAAATAACAAGCGTACGCCCAACGAGAATTTTGCTCGTGAACTGATGGAGTTATTCACCATCGGGAGGGGTAATTATACGGAAGGGGACGTAAAGGAGGCAGCAAGGGCATTTACCGGTTGGAAAAGTGATTTTCAGGGGAATTTTAAATTCACCAAACACCAACATGATTACGGTTCCAAAACCTTCATGGGCAAGACCGGGAATTTCGACGGTACGGATATCATTGATATCATTCTTGAAAAAAGGGAAACCTCGGAATTTATTGCCGGAAAGGTGTACCGCTACTTCGTAAACCCCAAGGAGGATCAGGGAAGAGTCAAGGAAATAGCCAAGGTGTTTTATGATTCCGGTTATGATATAGCGAAAATGATGCGCCACATCTTTACCGCTGATTGGTTTTATGACGAGCGTAATATTGGCGCAAAAATCAAATCTCCGGTTGAATTAATGGCGGGCTTGGTAAAAACGCTCCACTTGGACGTTAAGAACCCGCAGGGAATTTTGTTTTTCCAAAAAGCATTAGGGCAAACCCTCTTTAATCCACCCAATGTTGCCGGCTGGCGGGGTGATCGTGCTTGGATTGATAATTCAACATTGATGATGCGCTTGAATTTACCGACCTACATTCTAAGCTCGGCGCAGGTGAATATGAGAGGCAAAACGGAATTGGAATCTTCCGGAAGGAAAAAGTTATTCCAAAAACTTCAAGTCACGGCGGATTTATCCGCTTACCAAAAGGAATTCGGGGCGGATTCCCCCAAGGAAATGGCTAGGCAATTATCCGACTTTTTCCTGCAAGCCAAGACCAAGAATACAGCGCTGTTAACGGTTAAGCTACCATCTTCCGGAGCAGATCAAACCAAAACCATTATCCAAAGAATCTTAAGCCTTCCTGAGTACCAAATGTGCTAGGGAATCAAAAACATTAGAATCATGAATAGAAGGGATTTTCTAGGAAAAGCAGGGCTTATTTCGGGTTCGTTAATGATACCCTCCTTCTTGAAAGCAACCACTTTCGGGAAAGGCTTATCCACTAGGGGCGGAAAGAACTTGGTAATCATCCAATTGTCGGGCGGAAACGACGGACTCAATACCATCATCCCGTTCAGGAATGATATTTATTACCAAAATAGACCGTATTTGGGTATACCGAAGAACGAGGTACTGGGTCTTACGGATGAATTGGGTTTCAATCCTGCCATGCAATCCTTGATGGATGTATTCGGGAATGGTGAAATGTCAATCGTGAATTCCGTAGGATATCCCAATCCCGATAGATCCCATTTCCGTTCCATGGATATTTGGCACACGGCATCCGATAGCAATGAGTACCTGACCAGCGGATGGCTAGGGCGCTACTTGGATGCTTCATGTACAAATGCTTGCTTGCCTTATCATGCTTTGGAAATGGATGATACTCTTTCCTTGGCATTAAAAGGAGCGGAGAAAACGGGTTTTGCGGCAAGTGAATTTTCCCGTTTGAGGAAAACTACCCACCATCCTTTCCTTAAGGCAATTGGCGACCACGGAGACCACGACCACGATCATGAATCCGTGGCGTACCTATACAAAACCATGGTCGACACCCAATCTTCGGCGGATTACTTATACGAGAAATCAAAGACACATAAGTCTTCCGTGACTTATCCCAATAATGCATTCGGGAAAGACCTGAAGCAAATAGCGGAATTAATGACCTCTGATGCCGATGTTAAAATATACTATGTTAGCCTGAGTGGATTTGATACCCATGCCGGTCAAAAAAATACGCAAGGACGGCTATTGAAAAATTACGCGGATGGGGTTGCCGCATTTATCAAGGACCTGAAGCAAAACGGTCTTTTTGATGATACGCTTATTATGACCTTCTCCGAATTCGGTAGAAGGGTGAAACAAAATGCGGGAGGAGGTACGGACCACGGAACCGCAAATAACCTGTACTTGATGGGCGGGCAGTTACGTAAGCCCGGGTTTTATAATGATGCACCGGATCTTATGGACTTAGAAAACGGCGATTTGAAATATAAGATTGATTTCCGGAGGATTTACCAAAATCTATTAACGGACTGGTTGGATGCGGATGCTAGAACCGTCCTAGGCCAGAAGTTCGAATCCTTAAGCCTAGTTTGATTACAAGCCAGGATATACGATAATTTTTTCCGGACTTAATTGCTGTTTACTTTATTGAAAATAAAGCTTATATTTGCAGCGCAAATGCGAAATAGCTCAAAAGAGGGGACGTTTTTGTTCCCTCTTTTTTATTGTATTAAGTCAAGCAATGGTTGAGGCAAAAGTAGAAGGCTATATTAAGGAAAAGTTCGAGGAACCCGGTTTTGAGGATTATTACATTGTAGAAATTAAGTTTAATCCCGCCAATAAGAAATTAGAGGTTTTTATCGATAGTGACTCCGGGCTTTCCTTGGGAAATACCTCAAAGTTGAATCGCTATTTGCAAGGCTTGATTGACGATGACGGTATGCTAGGGGAAAAGTACATTTTAGATGTTTCTTCCCCGGGAATCGGGAGACCGTTAACCCTGCTTCGTCAGTACAAGAAAAATATCGGCAGGACCTTGGAAATCCTTCACAACGAGGAAGGGGAGGAAAAGAAGAACAAAGGTCTTCTTACTGAAGTGGACGAGGAAAAAGGTGCCGTTACCATTAGGTATGAAATCAAGGAGAAAATCGGCAAGAAGAACGTAAAGTCAATGGTCGATAAAACCATTCTCCTCAGTGATATTGCAAAGGCAAAAGTCAAAGTAACTTTTTAAACTACGGTAAAAATGAACTTGGTAGATTCGTTTTCCGAATTTAAGGCGGGTAAGAATATTGACCGCCCAACGATGATCCGTATCTTGGAGGATGTATTCCGTACCCTCATCAAGAAGAAATTCGGTTCCGATGATAATTTCGATATCATCGTGAACACCCAAAAGGGTGACCTCGAGCTTTGGCACGTACGTGAAATCGTACCCGACGGTGAGGTAACCGATGAAAACGCGCAAATGTCCATCTCCGAGGCACAATTAACCGAGGAGGACATGGAGGTAGGCGATGAGTTCTACCAACAGCTTTTCCTACATGATTTCGGAAGGCGTTCCATTATGGCGGCACGCCAAACGCTTATTTCCAGAATCATGGAGTTGGAGAAGGACCAAGTACGTCAAATGTACGAGGAGCGCGTAGGGGATTTGGTACTTGCTGAAGTACACCAAGTCTTGAAGCGTGAAATCCTTGTGGTGGATGAGTCCACGGGTAAGGAATTGGTGCTTCCTAAAAGGGAAATGATTAAGGGTGACTTTTTCCGCAAAGGGGATATGGTGAAGGCCGTAATCCGTGAAGTGGAAATGGTAAATAACAACCCCATTATCGTGGTTTCCCGTACCAGTCCCATGTTCCTTGAAAAGCTCTTGGAACAGGAGGTGCCGGAAATCGAGGATGGCTTAATTACCGTTCAACGCATCGTACGTATCCCGGGAGAGCGTGCTAAAGTAGCTGTTGAATCCTATGATGATCGTATCGATCCCGTAGGTGCTTGCGTTGGTATGAAAGGTTCCAGGATTCACGGTATCGTACGTGAGTTGAAAAACGAGAATATCGATATCATCAACTATACGGGTAATCCGTCGTTGTTCATTCAAAGGGCACTTACCCCCGCTAAGGTAACGACCATTGAATTGGATATGGATGAAAAGAGGGCTTCCGTTTACCTCAAGCCGGATCAAGTTTCCTTGGCAATCGGTAAACGTGGAACCAATATCAAATTGGCGAGTGATTTAACACAATTCGAAATCGATGTGTTCCGTGATACGGACGAGTACGAAATCGACGTTGATTTGGATGAGTTTAGCGATGAAATCGAAGGCTGGATCATCGATGAATTGAAGAACATCGGTTGTGATACCGCAAAGAGTGTTCTTGAGTTGAGCATAGATGAATTAATCCGCCGAACCGACCTCGAGGAGGAAACAATCAAGGATGTAATGAAGATTCTTGAGGATGAATTCTCCGAGAATTCTTAAATTTTAGGAACTATTCCTAAGGTTTTAGGTATTGAACCTTCCGGATAGCCGATTTTTTTTGGTTTTCCGTGAGCTTATATTGAAATTATAGCATCGTTAGCACAATGTTTACAAGGCATTGTCCTTGGAATCATTATTTTTGTGCGCGAAAACAGAACCATTGTTCCTTTTTGGAACCACTTGTATTGTATGGCGAAACGTTTAGTTAAAATAGCGAAGGAGTTTAATCTTGCTACTTCCACCATCGTTGACTTTCTCACCAAGAATGGGTTTGAGATAGACAATAGCCCTATGGCTAAAGTCTCTTCCGAAATGGAGACTGCCCTCAACAGTGAGTTTAAGGCTTCCAAAGAAGCCAAGGCGAAGGCGGATAGTTTGAATACCCGCATGTTCTCCACTCCGAAGGAAAAGGAGAAGAAAAAACTCTCTTTCGATTTTCCGAAGAGTACTCCTCCTCCGCCACCTTCAAGTGGAACGCCACCCGCACCGAAAACTACCCCGACCCCACCGCCTCCGGTTGTTAAAAAGGAGGAGCCCGTCGTAAAAGAGGAGCCTAAGGTCGAGGAACCCGTTGCGGAAACGAAGGAGGAATCACCAAAGCTATCCGGTCTTAAGGTTAAGGGTAAAATCAACCTTAAGGAAGTGGGTAAAAAACCTGCTCCTAAGAAGGAGGAGAAACCACCGGTAGAGAAGAAGGAGGAGCCCGTCGTTGAGGTAGAGAAGAAGGAAGAACCCAAAGTAGAGGCGCCCAAAAAGGAAGAACCTAAGAAGGAAGAGCCCAAGGAGGAAAAGGTTACTCCACCGGTAGCCAAAAAAGAGGAGAAAAAGCCTCTCGTAAAGAAAGAGGAAAAGCCGGAAAGCAAAAAGGACGAGGAAGTACCGCCTAAGAGTACCGGTCCTGAAGAAATTCGTGCGAAAACACCTCAACTTGCCGGTCTTAAGGTAAAAGGTAAGGTGAACCTTGACAAGTTTAAGAAACCCGCGAAAAAGAAGGAGGAAACTTCAAAAACCGGGGATAAGAAACAGCAGGGTCAAGGTGGTGATAATGAGCAAAAGAAACGTAGGAAACGGAAAAAGGTCGTTAAACGTACCGTAACCGGTGATAGACGTTCCGAAGCTCCCGTTAGAAGAAGAAGGGGCGGAAATAGCAAAGACCAA
Source organism: Saprospiraceae bacterium (assembly GCA_020629475.1). Classification (GTDB taxonomy): domain Bacteria; phylum Bacteroidota; class Bacteroidia; order Chitinophagales; family Saprospiraceae; genus JAHDCE01. Next base: position 2,883 of record JAHDDF010000108.1, on the reverse strand, counting down.
AAAGAGGAGAAGAAGGAGATTTCACAAAAGGAAATCGAGGAAAGAATCAAGCAAACCCAAGCCCGTCTTCAGGGAGGGGGTAAGAATAGACGTCAAAAAGTTCGCCGTGAGTCACGTGCTAAAAAGCGTGAGCAAACGGAGTTGATGGAAATGCAAAACCGGGACGAAAGAATCCAGGTAACGGAGTTCATTACGGTCTCCGAACTTGCTTCCTTGATGGACGTTCCACCAACCCAAGTAATCATGGCTTGTATGAGCTTGGGGCATATGGTATCCTTGAATCAACGTTTGGATGCCGGTATCATTGAAATCATCGCTGCTGAATTCGAGCACGAGGTCGTCTTTATCGATGCCGAAGAAGCATTGGCTGAAGAAGAGGAAATCGTGGATGATCCGGCGGATTTGGAGCCTCGTGCACCCATTGTTACCGTTATGGGTCACGTAGACCACGGTAAAACATCCTTACTGGATTATGTACGTTCCGCAAACGTTGCCGATGGTGAGGCAGGGGGTATCACCCAGCACATCGGTGCCTACGAAGTATTCGTGGGGGAGGGCGATGAAAGAAAGAAAGTAACCTTCTTGGATACTCCGGGTCACGAAGCCTTTACGGCGATGCGTGCTCGTGGTGCCAAGGTCACGGACGTGGCAATCATTATCATCTCCGCGGATGATAAAATCATGCCGCAAACCAAGGAAGCGATTTCCCACGCCCAAGCGGCGGAGGTGCCTATCGTTTTCGCGATTAATAAAATTGATAAGCCCGGTGCCGACCCTGAACGTATTAAGGGAGAGCTTGCGGGAATGAACTTCCTCGTGGATTCATGGGGCGGTCAATACCAATCCGCGGATATTTCCGCGAAACACGGAACCAATATTGAGGATTTATTGGAGAAGGTTCTCCTTGAAGCAGAGGTATTGGAACTAAAAGCCAATCCTAAGCGTGTGGCTTCCGGTGTAATCTTGGAGGCATCCTTGGATAAGGGACGCGGATACGTATCAAAAGTTTTGGTACAAACCGGGACCTTGAATGTTGGGGATCCTATCGTTGCGGGAGAGCATTCCGGAAAGGTAAAGGCGATGTTCAACGAGCGTGGAAAACGCGTGAAATCAGCCGGTCCATCTACTCCGGTATTGGTGCTCGGATTAAGCGGTGCACCAACGGCGGGTGAAAAATTCAAGGAAACGGAATCCGAGCCGGAAGCAAGGAATATCGCTCAAAAACGTGCCGTTCTTGCGCGTGAGCAAGCCAACCGTGCCAATAAGCGTGTAAGTTTGGTGGATATCCAAAGACGTCTTGCGCTCGGTTCCTTTAAGGAGTTGAACCTTATCGTTAAGGGTGACGTGGACGGTTCCGTGGAAGCATTGGCGGATTCCTTGTTGAAGCAATCACAGGAAACGGTTCAAATTAACGTTATCTACAAGGCAGTAGGTCAGATTATCGAATCCGATGTAATGTTGGCTTCCGCCTCCGATGCGATTATCGTTGGTTTCCAAGTTCGTCCTTCAGGGGGCGCAAGGAAACTCGCGGAACGCGAAGGGGTTGAAATCAAGACGTATTCCGTTATCTACGAAGCAATCGACGAAATCCGCTCCGCTATCGAGGGTCTATTGGAACCGACGAAGGAGGAGAAGATTATTTGCGAGGTGAAGGTGAAGGAGGTTTACAAAATCAACCGTGTGGGTACCATTGCGGGTTGTTTGGTAACCGATGGAAAGATTTCCAGAAATACCAAAATCCGCCTTATCCGCGATGGTATCGTAGTTTACCCGACCAAGGAAGGGCAAGTGGCGGAACTCGCTTCCCTTAAGCGTTTCAAAGACGATGTCCGTGAGGTGAAAACCAATATGGAATGTGGTTTGACCATTAAGAACTTCAACGACATCAAAGCCGGGGACGTGGTGGAAGGTTACGAAATCGTGGAAATCAAGCAGACTTTGGATGATTAATGAAGATTAATCTTTCACGAAATAAAAAAATGGCATCCGGGATTCCGGGTGCCATTTTTCTTTACGAGAGTAAATTGGGAGGTTTTAATCACCCAAACAAATCCTTCAAGAACTTCTTCATGTCCCAATAATCCCGGTGGGAGATAATTTGCCCCGTTTCATCAAAGCGCAGAACGCTTGTGGCAGGAATCTCAATGTATCTATTTGAAGCGGGTTTACCCATGATAGGACCCGTTTGCTTTCCTTTTTGAACCCACTGCGCCATCGCGAAATCAGGACCTACGGCGATATCCTGGATTTCAAAAATCAAATCAGGAAAAGCCTCATAAATACCTTTGGCGTAATTCAAGATGGCGTTGCCTTTAATGGGTTTCTCCAATAAAGGATCAAAGAACTCCGCATTGTCACCGTATACCGCACGGATTTTTCTCAGGTCTTTTACATTCCAAACCTTCATGACATCCTCGGCAAGACGTCGGGTATCGATAACGGATTTGAAAATTACGTTGTCTATAAGTCGAACGGGACCCAAGTGGACCGCAGTACAAGCCACAACAGTTTCCGCGTCATCAAAAGAGGAAATGGGTAACATGGTTCTACCGTCCGCGATTTCAAAGTACTCGAAGGTAAATTCAGGAATATCCAATTCCGCAATGGCTTCCGCCTTGATTTCATCAATGGATTTTGAACCCATTTTTGCCTTGGCGTTGAAAAGTGCCTTGGAGATTCTTGGTGCAATGGCTCGTTCTTCTTCGCTCAAGCGCATATTACGTGAACTCATGGCAAGACCATCCTTCTCCCGGATAGTGGCACCCATTACCAAACGTGTTGGTGATTTGATTTGACGGAGTAATTCCGCCGTAACTTGAAATTGTTGAAAATCCTTTTGTCCCATATACATGGCATCCGGGTTTAGGATATCCAAGAAACGCT
>JAHDDF010000107.1:6415-11805 GCA_020629475.1 Saprospiraceae bacterium | reverse complement strand
CAAAGATAAATCAACCTGCGTTACCGCTGTCCATTTTCCCGGTTAATCCATAACTTCGCCGCTACTTGGAAAGTTTAGTTATATATTGAACCTCTTCCTTGAAATTTCCATTCCGTCTTCACCATGAAGGTTTACAGAACGCTAGAAGAATTAGGGGGATTTAAGAATGCCGTGGTTACCATCGGTTCCTTCGATGGTGTGCATACCGGGCATCAAAAAATCATTGAGCGACTTAGGGAGCTAGCGCGTGAGGTAGAAGGCGAAAGCATCCTGATTACCTTTCATCCCCATCCTCGATTTGTGGTAAATAAGGACGGCGGTGGTGTTAAGCTCATTTCTACCCTAGAGGAGAAAATCGAATTGCTTGAAAAATATGGTATTGATCACTTGGTGGTGGTACCGTTTACCAAGGAGTTCGCCTCCCAAACGCCGGCGGAATACGTTGAGAATTTCCTGATTAAAAAATTCAATCCCAAGCGTATCGTTATCGGTTACGACCATAGATTCGGTGCCAAACGTGCAGGGGATATTGAATTGCTAAAGAGTTATTCCGAAGCTCATGGTTTTGAGGTGGAGGAAATCACCAAGCAGGAGGTAGAGAATATCGCGGTGAGTTCCACCAAGGTTAGGATTGCCTTGGGTGAGGGACGCATCATGGATGCTACCGAATTATTGAACCATTATTTTTCCCTTTCGGGCAAAGTGGCTTCCGGGCAGAAAATCGGAAGGGAGATCGGTTTTCCTACGGCAAATATAGATGTGGATAATCGTCATAAATTGATTCCTACGGAAGGGATTTACGCGGTGTATGTCCATCATAATGAATTGCGTTATGACGGGATGCTCTACCTTGGACGTCGCCCGACTATCGAAGGAAGAAGCGAATTCGTCATCGAGGTAAATATCTTCGATTTCGACAAGGAGATTTACGGGGATGATATCCGTGTGGATTTCGTACGCCGCATCCGCGACGACGAAAAGTTTCCCGGCTTGGAAGCCTTGAAGGATCAATTGATAAAAGACAAGGCGAATGCCCTTGCCGTGCTAGGCGAAAATACCCAAACGGAGGAAGCTCCCGTTGAGGAAAAATCCTACCCCAAAGTAGCGGTAGTGATTTTGAATTTCAACGGCAGGAATTTCCTGAAGGATAATTTGCCTTACGTTCTGGAATCCACTTATCCCAATACGGAAATTATAGTAGCGGATAATGCCTCTATTGATGGTTCTTCGGTTTTTGTGCAAAACACCTACCATGAGCGCGTGAAGCTCATTCAGATGAAGGAGAACTACGGTTTTGCCGGCGGATACAATGAGGCATTGAAAAAAGTGCGCGCGGATTATTTCGTTCTCCTGAATTCCGATGTAGAACCGGAAAAGGGTTGGATTGAACCCGTCATTGAATTGATGGAAAGGGATAAGACCGTAGGGGCTTGCCAACCTAAGATCAAGGATTATAACAATCGTGAGTCCTTTGAGTACGCCGGTGCTTGCGGCGGTTATATGGATAAATGGGGCTACCCGTTTTGCAGGGGCCGCATTTTTGATAAGCTGGAGCAAGACAAGGGGCAATACGATGAGTCCAAGGAGGTTTTTTGGGCAACCGGCGCGGCGATGTTCGTCAGGGCGGAATTGTTCAAGGACCTAGGCGGCTTTGATGCGGATTTCTTCGCGCACATGGAGGAAATCGATTTTTGCTGGCGTTTGAAACGGGCGGGTTATAAGGTAATGGTAAAGCCCAAATCCGTTGTCTATCATGTAGGCGGTGGTACCTTAAATGCGGATAGCCCTAGTAAAACCTTCTTGAATTTCAGGAATAGTTTGGTGGTGCTTTTAAAAAATGAACCCAAGCAAAAATTACGTTGGCTGATTCCCTTGCGTTTAATCTTAGATGGTTTTGCCGGTGTCCGTTTCCTAATGCAAGGAAAATTCAAACACATCCGCGCCATCGTAAAAGCGCACTGGGATTTCTTCGGGGATTACGGTTACCACAAGAAAAAACGCCGCGATGAATATGATGCTATCCAAAAGGCAAGCATCGGTTCTTTTGACGGAAAGGGCGTGTATGGAAAGAGTATCGTATGGCAGTATTTCGCGAAGGGGAAGAAGGGGTTTTCTGAGTTGGAGTGATGTGCGTTGCTTGAGTCATACCGACGCTCCTTTTGCTAAAATTGAAGAGAAAGAAAATACTTTCCTCCTTGAGAAATGTCTTTCCTATTAAAGCGTCGGTGTGACTGGATGGGTTTAAAAATACGGTGTCCCGTCCGGTTTTTTGGCTACCCAATCCGCGGAGTCCCGCATGACTTGACCAACGATGGCTTTGATAATGTGCCTTGGCGTTTGATCAGAATCGGCTAGGGAAACGATTCTTCTTCGGCGCATCAAGAAATTCTCGTCTATTCTTAATACGGAACCCAAGCGTTCGGATTGATAATCGATGCTATGCATCACTACCGTATCACCTGCGGCGTCCTTGGTATAAACGGATTCTAATTTATATAACGTGAAGGGGTCATTGTCCACTTCTATCGTAAAATAGCTTTTAATGGTATCGTAGCGGAAGGTGCCCGGAATGGGATTGTCCGTCTTCTGGATTTGATAAGCACCGTTGATGAAAAGCTCCTTCTTTTTATAACAGTTTTGGTTGCGGTTCATTTGCGGTCCGCCTTGGGCATGCTTCATTAAAATACTATCCCTACAGTAAGAAGCCCAAGTAGAATCACCTGATGGGCGATGAATCACCGTCCCGAATTCCGTAGTGAATGATTGTGATTCTCCGTAACGGAAATAGTCCTTTTCCACATGGAAAAAGAAGGTTTCCTGAGCGGGTGGCGGCGGAGTATTGGTACAAGCAAAAAGCCCAAGTATCGCAATAATGGGAATGATATAAATGGAATACCGTTTCATATATAAATCTTGCTCGTTGCGTGTTTTTGTATGTGAGGTGGAAAGACCTCACATTGGGGAATATTATTCCCCAATTATCTCCCCCCTTGTCAGGTCTTCCGACCTGACAAACAAATCATCAATTCCAAATCATCATCCCCGCAATAGCGGCAGTCAACAAACAAGCCACCGTACCACCGATAAGTGCTTGGAAACCGAACTTGGAAAGCGTCTCACGTTGCCCCGGTGCCAATCCTCCGATACCACCGATTTGAATACCGATGGAACCGATATTGGCAAATCCGCAAAGCGCGTAAGTAGCGATAACCACGGACTTCTCGGAAATCAAACCGGTAGCTTTCATGTTACCCAAGGAAAGATAAGCCACGAATTCGTTCAAAATGGTTTTTTCCCCAAGCAGACGACCCACGTGCACGATATCTTCACCCGGGATACCAATAAGCCAAGCGATGGGCGCGAAAAGGTAACCCATGATCATTTCCATGGAAAGGCTAGGGAAGTCCGTATTTGCGGCAATTAAATCATTAAGCCCCGTAAAGTTTCCGATTACGTTAAGCAGGTTATTACCCAAGTAAACCAAAGCCATAAAAGCGATGATCATGGCACCTACGTTTGCGGCAAGCTTTAAGCCATCCGTAGTTCCGCGTGTTACGGCATCCAAGGGATTGGAACCGATTTCCGTTCGTGGAACGCGTAGCTCATCCGTAGCGTTGTCCTTGTCTGTTTCAGGGAAAAGGATTTTAGCCGCTACAATGGCGGCAGGTGCCGAAATAATAGAAGCGGTTAAGAGGTGTTGCCCAAAGACTTTCATGGAATCCGGATCGCCCCCTCCAAGGATACCCATATAGGCACCGAATACTCCACCGGCAATGGTTGCCATACCTCCGGTCATGAGGCAGAGTACTTCGGATTTGGTCATTTTTTCCAAGTAGGGTTTTACCACCAAAGGCGCTTCCGTTTGCCCGATGAATACGTTAGCGGCAGCAGCCAAGGATTCCGCACCGGATAGTTTCATCAAGCGCTTCATTACGAAAGCGAAGGCGTAAACCACCTTTTGAAGGATACCGTAGTAATACAACAAGGAGGAAAGTGCGGAGAAGAAGATGATCGTCGGTAAAACGAAAAAGGCGAAACCGAAACCGAAGCCTTGCATCCCGTTGGTAATCTCGGTCTTTTCAAAAGCGATTGCCTTGTCCACATAAGTACTATCCGCAAGTTGGATGAGTTGCTCATTCATGCCGACCAAGGAATCTTGGGTAACCGCGATTTGGTTTTCCAATGTACCCATGCCATCTACGATCTTTCCGCCTGCCGTTACGTCCGCCAAGGAACCGAACATGAACTTCGCCGCCTCTACGGTGGAGTCGATCATGATGACGAAAATGTTCACGATCCATTCGACTATCGTACTGAATCCGGGCACCTTAAGCATGAGAAAGGCAAGGAGCAATTGGAATAAAACTCCCTTTCCGACCAAGCCCCAATCGATGTTTTTTCGATCAGTACTAAAAAGGTAAGTGATTCCGATAAGCGCAACGATACCCAAGGCACCGCGCAGGATGTTCATAAGAATGTCCATGCGTGTATTGTTTGAGGAAGCGGTCGGATGGAAGCATGTATCCACCTCGCGTCTTCCTAGGAAAAAAGACCGAGGCTAAAAGTAAGGAATTCACTTGAAAAGGAGATTACCCTTGTTCAATATCGGCAATCACTTTTGCGGCTTCTTGGTAAACGCCTTGCGCATCACCGGAGGAAGCAAGCCCGAAAACAGCCATTTCGCATTTACGGATGAGTTCCATAAAGCGTTTTACGTGCCCTTCATCCGCGCCGGATTCCTTGAGTTTTTCTTCCACGTTGGATTTGCTTAACTCGGAACCGGGAATGTTGAATTTATCGGAAACATAACCAAGGAGTGCCTTGGATATCTCATCGTAGAAAGGTCTATTTTCCCCTTTTTCCAAATGTACCTTGGCGGTGGATAGACGTTGTTCCGCCATTTTCATTGCAAGGCGTGCCTTTTCGGCAACGGGATCGATGTCCGGGCGGTTATCGCGGATGCGTTTGATAATCATCCAAACCAAAAAGAGGATCGCCGGTAAGGCAAGTAAAGCCCAATACAAGGGTGAGCCCGCGAAACGGGAAGGGCTGAATATCCTGCCGGGACCTTGCCGGATGTGTTTAATATCCTTGGTTCCGGTAATGGTTTCAGTTGGTTTGGTGTCAATCGGGTTATTTCCTTTTGCTACCCTTACTTGGATATTTTCCGTGGCGGCAGTGATATATTTCACGGAGTCCGGACGGAAGTAGGTTAGCTTAGGCTGGATGTTATAAGTGCCCGGTATTTTAGGCACCATGATGTATTGGTAAATCTTTTTTCCGTATTCCCCTTCGTCAGTGGTTTCCAATTCCCTTGGTTCAAAGACCTCTAATGAATCCCCGAAATCCAAGGGCGGCGGTAAAATCCGGTTCATGTCCGCATCAGCGGC
>JAHDDF010000107.1:0-6315 GCA_020629475.1 Saprospiraceae bacterium | reverse complement strand
CCAAAGGTTCCTTGTCCTACCGAAATACTGCCTGCTTCGGTAGGGTAGAGGTAGAAGCTGGCAATTCTTTTGTAATAATACTTTCTTCCGTCGATTACCGTTTCCGCCGTAGGTAGGGAACGTTCCCTGATTTTTTCCGGATAGAAATTGGTGAAAGAGGGAAGCTGATCAATAAAATGCCGGGTTTCCTGAACGGTGGAGTAAGAGAAAAAGTCAAGCCGAATGCGTTGCCCCAAGTAAACGAGGGAATCCGAGATTTCCGCTTGCACAAAAACGGATTCTTTTTTCTTGCCCGTGAATTGGGACTTCTCCACCACCTTTACCTTAAAGGGTTTGGATGTTAGTTTTTTTCCTTGGGAAATGATTTCGGAAGCGCCAATCGTATAAGTACCCGTCTTCTTGGCTATCAAACGGTAGGAATAGATATTGTGCTTTTCCATGGTTCCTTGGTCCACCATGGTTCTCGTAACCCTATCCGGTGAACCGGGATTCAGTACGCGGAGACCCTTGAAATCGGGTGGTGTCAAGGAGGAAGGATTACCGTTTTTGAGGTGAAGATGGACTCGGAAAGGTTGGTTTACGATAACCTCATTGGCATCGGGAACGACTACGTAGGTTCCTTGTGCCAAGGAGTTCGGTACCAAGAAAAGTAAAAGTAAACCAAGGAGAAAGAAGGTCTTTCCCATTTTTAGATGCGATATGTTTTTTTGTTCCGTTTTGATTTCTTGTTCTTCTTTTTGTCTTCCGGGCTTTCATCGGGAACGGCTTGGGGGAATTTCCTGAAACCCCAAAAGGAATCAAAATCATTCTCTCTTTTATTCCGGGAAGTATAACCTTCCTTTACGATGATGTTGCCCGCTTCGGTTTTCATCATTTTTCCGTCCACGAAGATAAGCGCTTCGGGAATAAATACGGAACCTTCTGAAGTAGCGGTATAATAGTAGGTATAAGAAAGTGTCCGGGATGATTCCCCGTTGGAAAACATATAACTGGATGAGGTATTGGGACCGGAAAGTAAAACCAATCCTTCTATTTCAGGCGCATCAAAACCTTCCCCTTGCTTGTTGGTCAAGGTGAATTTTACTTCAAAACGTTCCTCCACGCCCACCGTATCCGGGAATTCGGCAACCCAAGCATCCTGTGCCAGGATTGCGAGGGGACAAAGTGCTATTAATATGATACACAAAACTCTCATGGGATAAGAACTTTAATCTTCAAGTTACCAATCCTTGTTTGAACGGTAATCGCTGCTTTGACCGCGAGTCAGCTTTTCTTGTACTTTTTTCTCCTCCTCGTCCATCATCCTTAACTGGCGCATCACCTCCTCCATGGATTTATCCTCCTTGGGTTCAGATGGAGTAGCTTGCTGCTGCTCTTGTTGGTCTTGGTTTTGTTGCTGATCCTGATTTTGCTGTTCTTGTCCTTGCTGTTGCTCCTGTCCTTCTTGTTGTTCTTGCTGGTCACCTCCTTGTTGCTGCTGTTGTTGATCTTGGTTTTGTTGTTGATCCTGGTTTTGCTGCTGTTGTTGATCTCCCTCCTGTTGTTCTTGCTGGTCTTGATTTTGGTCTCCTTGTTGCTGCTGCTGTTGTTGTTGCTGCATTTGAAGTTGGCGTTGAGTCAAAACCAAATTCCGCTTGGTGTCACGGTCGGAAGGATTATTACGCAAGGCGTTTTTATAAGCATCTAGAGCCTCTTTGTATTGCCCTTTTTTTGCGTAGGTATTTCCGAGGTTGTGGTAGGCATTCGCCCTGATTTTTGGATCTTCCGCATAGCGAATCGCATCCAAGTATGCACCCGCGGCTTTATCATAGGCCTCGGCGTTTTCCTCGGGATTGGCATTCTCGGAAGGGATGTTATTATATAAAGCGTTCCCCCTGTTATAATGCCCTTTTACCGTTTCCGGATTTTCATCAATGGCACGCATGTATTCTTCCGCTGCTTGGGAGTAATCCCCGGATTTATAATGCTTGTCGCCATCCAATAAGGAACGATGCTCGCTTTGGGCGGAAAGCCCCAAGGAGAACATTGTTATTGAAACAAGAAAAAGAACTTGTAGTAGAATCTTTTTCATGGCTTGTTATTTTTGATTGAAAGGGATAAGAGTGTGTTTAAAATTTAATAATTGATACTTCTCGACATAAAGACTAAAATTTAAACATACTCTAATTGCCATTCTCTAATTCAAAATGCTATTATCTGAAATTATGTTGTTTCTCTTGTATGAGATTAATAAATCAATAACCAAAAAGATAAGCACGGGAATTAAGAAAATCCAGAAATAACTCTCGTGTTCGTCAAATAAACGTTCCTCGAATTCCCTTTTCTCGATTTTGGCGATTTCATTTTCCAAGGCGGCAAGTATCCGCTTTTCACCGGCAATGATGTTGAAATATTCACCGCCACCCGCCGTTGCGACTTCAGTAAGCAATTCCTCGTTTAACTTGGAACGTATGATTTCACCGTCGGGATCCCTTTTCTCGATAATTTGACCGCTATTGTTCCTTTGGGGAATGGCACCGCCTTCTTGTGTACCCGCGCCCACCGTGAAAATTAATATCCCGTTTTCCTTGGCTTTTTGTGCCGCCTCAACCGCCGCGGGTTCATGATTTTCCCCATCCGAGATAACGATGACCGCCTTGTGGTTTTCTTCCGTTTCCGCGAAACTTAAATTCGCTAAATCCAAGGCTGCGGCAATGGAAGTCCCTTGGGTACGGATGAGCCCCGGATGAGCGGATTCCAAGTAAATATCCTTGGCGGCGGCATAATCCGTGGTCAAGGGCATATGGACATGGGCATTTCCCGCGAATAGGATCAAACCCACACGGTTCCCTTGTAATTTTTCAATCAATTTTTTCCCGAATTGGCGGGAACGGTACAAGCGGTTGGGGGCGATATCGGATACGTACATGGATTGGGATAAATCCAAAGCAATGTAAATGTCCGAGGATTTACGGGTGGTTTTTTCCAATTTGGTTCCCCATTGTGGATTTGCCCAAGCAATACCCAAGAAGAAAAGGGTTAAGCCCAATAAACCGAACTTAATATAATGCTTCGCGGAAGATGCTTCCGGCATCAATGCCTTTATAATATCCGCATTTCCCAATTTATCCAATGCTTTCCTCCTTCTTCGCATGGCGAAGAGGAAAAGGAAAACCAAGGCGATTAATACGCCCCATCCTATGAACATGTATATGGGAAACTCGAATCTGAACATTAGGGCAGGGAGCGTAAAAGGGTTTGTTTAAGAATGAAATCGACGCAAAGGAAAATGAAGGCAAGCAAAACGAAAATCCGGAATGCCTCGGAGCGCCTGTCCAAAATCGTAATATCGAATTCGGATTTTTCCAACTTGTCTATGGTATCATAAATTTGGGCAAGGGCGGAATTATCCGTAGCACGGAAATATTGCCCGCCCGTAGTACTAGCGATATCATTTAATAATGCCTCATCCAAATTAGGTCCCGAGGAAATATTCAAGACCCCGAACAAAGGCTGCATCGCATTATTTCCCGCCATACCAATGGTATAAACTTTTACACCTAGCTTTTTTGCCATTTCAGCGGCATCTACCGGTGTGATATATCTTCTGGATTGTTCCCTACCATCGGTAAGGAGAATCATGATTTTACTTTCGGCATCACTATCCTTTAAACGGCTTAGTGCTGTAGCAAGCCCGATTCCGATTGCTGTTCCGTCTTGGATAATCCCGTCCCTTAAACTACTTATGAAGCTCTTGATGGTTTCATAATCCGTAGTGGGTGGGCAAAGCGTAAATGCTTCCCCGGCAAATGCCACTACACCAATGCGGTCGAATTGTCTTTTATCCAGGAATTGCTTGGCGAGTTCCTTGGAAACCTCAAGGCGGTTGGGACGAAAATCATTCGCCTGCATACTGCCGGAGATATCCATCACCATCATGATTTCGATTCCTTCCCCTGATATCTCTTTTTGCTCGTCGACCAACTGCGGTCTAGCCAAGGCGATAATTACACAAGCTATACTTAGTAATTTGAGAATGGGTGGTAGGTATGTCCTGAGTGTCCCTTTCCAAGAAAATCCCTCAAAGGCGGAGGTTTCAGAAAGGGAAAGGGTAGGGAATCTTTTTTCGCGTAGGCGGAAATAATACCAAACTCCAAGGAGTGGTATTAGGATTAGCCCAATCAAAACCAAAGGATAGGCGAATTCATAGGGTCCTATGCCGAATGCGGGAATCATATCTCGTCTTCGGGGTTTTCTTCTTCAATAGGAGGTGGAGCTACGTAAACGTGATCCGTTATGAACCTACGGATAAGGGAGGGGTAGAATAGGTGTGCCTCCTCTCCGGGAAGGACCTTGGCGAATTTCGCTAAATCAGCAATGCCCAAGAACTTTCCTAGATGTTCCTTATACCCGTCCACCATTTCCACGGGTTCCAAATCACGGACGATATCGCCCGTTACGGATTCCAAGGCGTTAACCTCGAATCGGTTTTCAAGGAATTCCCTTAGAATCAAGGAAAGCTCGGCATAATATTCCTTGATTTTCCCTTTTTGCAATAGCTGCATGATTTCCAAGGCGTCCAATTTCCGTAAGGCAATGGTATGTGCCTCCTCCTTGGGTCTCGCCTTGGGGATTTCCTGGATAACGGTTTCGGATTTCTTCCTCCTTTTAATAAGAAAGAAAATGAGCCCGGCAAGAATGAGTAATCCCATTGGAATTAGGACCCGGTGGATCCAATCCGTTACTCTTGCTTCCTCCTCGATAATGGGTTTAATATCCGCGAGTTCATTGTCGTCCATAGGGACGGGATCCACAACGAGGAATACCTCGTTGGAGAAAACGGTATCTCCCCTAAGTGTCCGGAAAGGAATCTTAGGGATGACGTATGATCCGGAATCGAAGGAGGTTACCAACAAGGGTTGTTTTACCTTGATGCCGGATTCGGTATCCATGGTGTCGGCTTGCCGGATGGAAAGTACTTCTATTTCCTCCAAGGAGGATAGTGCCTTTTGATAATCCGGTACAATGAATCCTTCGGAATCCCCGTGATTCATTATTACGTTCATCAATACTTGATCCCCTACTAGGATGACATTACTGTCCAGTCCTACCGTAACGGTTTGTTGGCCGTACAGGGCAAGGGAAAAAAGCCCAATGATTGCGTTAATGATAATTTGCCTCATTCCTTATCGGGATAGAGGACGAATTTCGGGAATGGTCGGTTAATCCGGAAATGTTTAACGGATTAATAACGGAGGGAGGTAATAGTTTGCTAGAGGTTCATCCAAAAAAGGGTAAAAAGGGAGCCAATGCGGAGGTTGATCGTTTTGGTTTTAAAGGAAAAAAGAAAGGATTCCCTATAAAGTAGCAAAACCAATCAAACTCACCACGGAGACTAATACGACCCAAAAACGGATGTCTTTTAAAATGTCTGTCCTGTTATCTGAGACCACGATAGATCAGATTTACGGTGAATAAATGAATGACTACATCAATGTTTTTTCGTGCAATATCCGCTTTAACTGTGAGGGGAGCCGGTTTGTAAAAAGCGGACGGTTAGCATAAGCCAAAAAGGATGCCAAAACATTTTTTCAAGTGGGAATAGGGTGTTTTTTGTGACAGCGGAAAGCGGTGGTTTTAGGACAATAGTTTTTGATTGATCCGTTTGATTAATCCCGGTCCTTCATAGACCATCCCGGAGTAAATTTGTACCAAACTTGCACCTGCCTTAAGCTTCTCCAAAGCATCTTCGGCTGAACCAATTCCTCCAACCCCGATGATGGGTAGTTCCCCTTTTGTTTTTTGTGAGATATACCGGATGACTTCCGTTGCTCGGTCCTTCAATGGTTGGCCTGACAATCCGCCGTTCCCGATTTGCTTGATGGTTTCTTGTGATGTGTTTAGTCCTGTCCGGGAGTTGGTTGTATTGGTGGCGATAATGCCGGACAATTTCGTGTCCTTTGCTACTTCGATAACATCATCCAACTGGGCATCATTCAAATCCGGTGCGATTTTAAGTAAAACCGGCTTGGGATTTTCCTTGGTATTGTTCAATTCTTGTACCTTGGAAATGATGCGGGTCAAGGGCTTTTTATCTTGTAATTCACGTAAGCCCGGCGTGTTCGGGGAGCTTACGTTTATCACGAAATAATCGACATAAGGAAAGAGTGCCTCGAAGCAAATTTCATAGTCGTCAACCGCGTTTTCATTGGGGGTAATTTTATTTTTTCCGATGTTCCCGCCGACGATTAAATTTTTATTTTTTCTTTTTTTCAATCGCTCCACCATTGCATCCAAGCCTTCGTTGTTGAAGCCCATACGATTGATTAAGCCCTC
>JAHDDF010000106.1 GCA_020629475.1 Saprospiraceae bacterium | reverse complement strand
TGACGTCATATACTCAACGGAAGGATATTCCTTGCCTTCCAACATCCAAATGACCAATTCTCCTTCCGCGTATACCACGGGTTCATTATCCGGTTAACTTCCCGGAAGAACCGGTAATGATTTTTAGTTCTTGTCCCGTTTTCAAGGTAAAGGAATCGACAATTTCCTCTATGGCGAAACGGGTGTTAGAGGAGATGGCGATGGAAGGAATTGAGGAGGGATTATTATTACAGGAAATAAGATAAAAAGCAAGAATAAAAATCAAGCCTTTCAAAAGTATAACTCCTCTAGTGTTCCTCATTATATTTTAATATTAATAGGGTAGTCGGTGGTTGCGATGGTAGGTGGTTGCACCACCGACCGACTAAAAATAACAAAAACATCAAGTCCAATCTCCCGAAAAACCTTAGTAGCCCATTTTGAACCCGTTACTTTCCCATCCGTTTCAATTATGTAAATAGAAAGGAAAGTTTTCCGATCTTCACCCAAAACAAGATTCCTTGAACCATAGGCAATGGATATACGTAGGCGGCGGTCGCCGGAATAAAATCGGGCTCATGCACGGGCCTGATTCCGGGAACCTGATGATCTATTGCGACAATAAGGTAATGCAAGTAGACTTCAAAGTCCACGATTCCAGGGATTACACATTTTTTATCGATGAGGAAATCTGCATCATTAAAGTAGAAAAAGGAAAGCATGGCGGTTACGCTTACAGTTTCAAAATCGACAATAAAACCGCTACGGATTTTAATA
Source organism: Saprospiraceae bacterium (assembly GCA_020629475.1). Classification (GTDB taxonomy): domain Bacteria; phylum Bacteroidota; class Bacteroidia; order Chitinophagales; family Saprospiraceae; genus JAHDCE01. The sequence goes on along the minus strand of JAHDDF010000106.1, from coordinate 11,059 downwards.
AGAAGAAAAAGAAAACCGAACGAAAATGGACTCGTCAATCCATTTTAACCTTAGGAGGGGGTGTACTTGTATTTTTGAGTTTGTTTTTCGGGACATTGACTTTCCAAAGATCCCGTCTTGCAAAAAGCTTAGACAAAAACGGCATCGAGGTCCCGGCAAGAATTACCATTACCCAAAGGGGTACCTTCAATAATTATAGTATCGAATATCTCTACCGATACCAAGGCGCAAACTTCCGAAACGAGATAGGCCCCTTGAAAAAAGCCCCTATGACGGCGGGTATCCCCTTGAAAAAAGGATATGAATTCATGGTTCTCGTGGATACCTTACATCCCGACAACCACGAGTTACTTCTCGACAAACCGGAACAAGGTACTCTAGGGGAAATCATGAATATGGTACTGGAAAAGCACTTGGAAATAAATCCGAACGCAAACGAGGTAGAAAAATATTGCTTGGTGCCCTCCGCTTACCAAGCCGAAGGACTAGACGGTTTATCCGACATTTACCACCAATCCAAACCCGAGGACGTAAGCCCCGATTATAATACGGACTCCTTCCTCAGACTCATCCGTGACACACCTTTTATCCAAGCCTTCGAAGCTTGTAAACAAGAGAAATTAGAGTTAGGGGTGGATTAGCTTATTTGAATATATTTTTTGATTCCGATCCTTCTATCTTTGCCATCCCTTGCCGACATATAACAAATTGTCATAATTTTTGCTTAGTCATCTGAGAAAAAGCTCAAACATGAAGGTCTTAAAGTTCGGAGGTAGTTCCGTGGCAAAACCGGAACGCATCCTTTCCATTATTGATATTCTAAAGGATTACTATTCCCGTGGTGAAAAATTCGCGGTGGTATTCTCCGCATTCGGTGGCGTAACGGACTCCTTAATCGGTATGTGTAAAAAAGCCGAGGTAGGAAATGAGGATTTCCGCAAGGACCTAAAAGCATTCAAGGAGCGGCACATGTCCGCCGCCAAGGAGCTTATTGACCTTGAAAACACACCTCAAGTTCTAAAAGACCTCAAGGAAAACCACGAGCATTTGGAAAATCTTCTAGTAGGAATTTCCCTGCTTGGTGAAGTTTCCCCTAGGACTCTGGATCACGTACTTTCCTTCGGTGAGCGCAACTCCGCCTATATCATTTCACACGCCATGCGTAAACGCGGACTTGCCGCGAGTTACCTTGATGCAAGGCGGTTAATCGTTACCGATAGTACCTTCAATTCCGCTAAAGTGGATTTTGATGCTACTTATTCCAATATCCAAAACCACTTCTCTTCTCATTCCGACGTACAAGTAACTACCGGATTCATCGGTAAAAATAAGGACGGCATTACTACTACCCTAGGACGTGGCGGTTCGGATTATACTTGCTCCATTTTCGCGGCAGGTTTGGATGCCGAGGCCATAGAGATTTGGACGGATGTAAACGGCGTAATGACAGCAGATCCAAGGAAGGTTCCAAAGGCGTTTACCCTACCTTCCATGACTTATGCCGAGGCGATGGAAATGTCCCACTTCGGGGCAAAGGTCATTTATCCGCCAACGCTACAACCCGCATTAAAAAAACGTATCCCGCTTTACATCAAGAACACCTTCAACCCGGGCTTTATCGGCACCGTAGTATCCGAAAAATCCGACCCGGATGGCTTACCCGTTAAAGGGGTAACCTCCATTTCGGACATCTGCCTCATGACCTTACAAGGAAGCGGCATGATGGGCGTTTCCGGCATTTCCGCGCGCCTTTTTGGCTCCTTGGGAAGAGCAGGGGTAAACATCATTATCATTACACAAGGCTCTTCGGAGCACTCGATTACTTTTGCCATTTCCCCCAAGCAAACGGAGCAAGCCCTAGAAGCTATCAATGCGGAATTCGAGTACGAGATGAAGGGTATGTTGATAGACCCGATCCGAGTGGAAAACGACCTTTCGGCGGTTGCCGTTATCGGTGAAAATATGCGTTCCCATTCCGGTATGGCAGGGCGTTTATTTAGTGCGCTTGGGCGCAACGGTATTAATATCGTTGCCATTGCCCAAGGCTCATCCGAGTTGAATATTTCAACGGTGGTTAAGAAATCGGATGAAGCAAAAGCGCTTAACGCAATGCACGAGGCGTTCTTTGTTTCCGATGCAAAAACCCTGAACGTATTCATGGTTGGTGTAGGGCTTATCGGCGGGACACTTCTGGAGCAAATCCAAACCGAAGCGGAAAACCTCAAGGAAAACCAAGGTTTGGAAATCCGTATCGTAGGAATTTCAAACAGCCGGAAAATGCTTTTCCGTGAAAACGGAATCAACTTATCCGATTGGAAAAATGATTTAAAGAACGAGGGCGAACCGCTTACTTCATTGCCGGCTTATGTACAGCGCATGAAGGATATGAATCTGCCTCACTCCATTTTTGTGGACAATACCGCCAACAAGGACGTCGCCGCCCAATACGAAACCATTTTGGACGCTAGTATTTCCGTTTCGACGCCTAATAAAATCGCGGCTTCATCTAGCTATTTGAATTATTTGCGATTAAAAAATATCGCCAAGAAGCGTAACGTACGTTATCGCTTCGAAACGAATGTAGGTGCGGGACTCCCCGTAATCTCTACTTTGAATGATTTAATGAGTTCCGGGGATTCCATCCTTAAAATCGAGGGTGTCTTGTCCGGTTCCTTATCCTTTATCTTCAATAAATTTGAAGCGGGTACTTCTTTCAAGGACATCGTTATGGAAGCGAAAGAGGCAGGATATACGGAACCTGATCCAAGGGATGACTTAGGCGGTTCCGACGTAAGGCGTAAAATCCTAATCCTAGCACGTGAGGCAGGATATACCTTGGAAAGCTCCGATGTTATCATCGAGGATATTCTTCCTAAAGCATGTATGGAAGCCCCATCCGTTGAGGCATTCTTCGAAGAGCTAGAGAAGGCGAATGATTACTTCGGCGGCTTAGCGGAGAAGGCAGCATCCGAAGGAAAAAAACTGCGCATTATCGCCACTTTGGATAAAGGAAAAGCAAGTATTGGTTTACGTTCGGTAGGTACGGATCACCCATTTTATTCCTTGAGCGGCTCTGACAACATGATCGTATTCACTACGGAAAGGTATAATGAACGCCCATTGGTGGTTCGTGGTCCGGGCGCCGGTGCGGCAGTAACGGCAGCCGGTGTTTTTGCGGAAATTATTACGATTGGGAATAGTTTGTTTGCCTAGCAAAGGTTATCCTTTAACCGTTACGTAGGAACAACCCAAAGGAATTTTTCGTTATCTTATAGGAAAGAATTACTTCGTATGGGTGTTAAAGAATTAAAACAACAAATTTTAGAATCCTTGGATAGTATGAGTCAAAGGAATCTAAAAATTGTACACAATCTTGTGAAAAGCTTAGAGGAAGCGGATGATATCGTCGGTTATAGACCTGATGGTTATCCCATTACAAAGCTAGAATTAAATTACGAATTGACGGAGGCAAGGGAGCAGGTCGATGCCGGAAATTATATGACGACGGAAGAATTAAGAAAAAGGATTGGCCTCAAAAAATGAAAACTTACAAGGTTTTAATTTCCATGTTAGCAAGTGAAAGGCTTGTTGAAATTCATGAAAACATATCGAAATTTTATAGTGACAAAAAAGCTGATGTCGTTCTTGATCTGCTTTTAGGGCGAATAGATACCTTACAAACCTTTCCGAATAGGAACCCGATTTTACAAGGTGATTTTGGCGAAAAAGAATTCCGAAAAATTTTCCAAGGAACATTTACTATAGTCTATGAGGTAGAGGAAGAGCGTATGAGAATCCTAGTCCTCACCGTATTTGACGGTAGGCGATCTCCTGATTGGTTAGAGAAAGACTTGCCAAAACCATAGACAATCATTTCCTTATTTCTACGTTCAAACAAAAAAACCGCGAAACCCTCAAGGCTTCACGGCTTTTCGCTTTATAAAAAAGGATTTTGACCAAATTAATCGCAGGCGAAATTGTATAAGAATTCGCCATCTACCGCACAATCCGAACCACAAAGGGGTAACTTAACGATTTGGAATTGCAGGGTCCTGATATCGACACCGTCGGGAATAACGGCGGCGAACAACTCATCAGGAATAACGGAGAAGGTAAATATACCGCTGCCATCCGTTACCATTTGAAGGGAAGGATTGGTTCCTAATTGCCCCAAGGAAGTGGCAATATATTGGTTATCATCCGCATCAAAGGCTCTAGCGTACACCCAAAGTTCATCCGCGTTTTGCATGGTGATTTTTTCCTCCAAACGGTTATCGTACACCAAGGTGAAGATATCATCCGGACGAGAGAAAACCGCGGTGTCCCCTACCAAGGAAGGTATGGAGAATACGGGCTCGACAAACGGGCTAGGTACGCTCAAATTAATATCGGAAGTTTTGAACTCGTCTCCTTCAGCGGAGCAATCGCCACCGGCACCACCGTCTTTTTCCTTCACCAAGAAGGATAATCCGGTATCGTAAATTTCCTTGAAATTATCCACGTTGTAGAATTCCGCCGGAATATAGGTAAAGGACCAAACCGTTCCTCCCTCATGGGTCATTAACAGCGCTTCATTGGAGTTGTTCCAAGCACCGTTGCCGTCCGGGATATTCGGATCGGAAGGATTCCAAGTCCAGAGATACATGGGGCCTTCCGAGCTTGCCAACTTTTGGCAATCGGGATCCTGCGCCACATCCACGTAAATGGTTACTTCTTCCCTTACGTCCGGTTCAGGTGGGTCAATCCAAGCGAATTGTGCTTGGAGATTCATCCCAAAAAGTAATAGGGCAAGAACACTTATTATTTGATATTTGAAATTCATGATTTCGACTTTTCCTTGATTGATTATTGTCTTTCAAACTTGTACTCATACCCCACGGTACCGCGTGCGCCCGCTCCGTTAGGGGAACAATCGCCGTAAGGCCTTACGTACATAAAATGAAGGAAATTATCCACGCGCTCGCGAATGGGCGCAAGGAGATCCAATTGAACGGTTTCCCCGCCGGAGGTTAAAAATACCTTGGCAGGATAATCATCATCGTCAAATGCCCAAGTACCACTTATGGGGAATAAAATTTTTGATGATCCCGCACTACCGGAAAAGGTGCCTTCCTTGGTAAAATTCAAGGTAGCGGGCGTTCCTCCGATAAATACATCAGGAAGCGTAATGGATTCTCCCACGTTCCCTGACGCATCCTCGATATCCGCATGACCCATTTGGATCAATCTCCAATCATCAGAGATTCCCTCTAACTTGGAAAAAGGATCACCGGGACCCAAATCACCGTCTAGCTCACTTTCACAAGCGGAAAAAGCCAAGGCAAAACCGAAAACTATAAATAGGATATATAATCGTTTCATTATCGTTCTTATTTGATTCTTTAAACGAATACTATTCGCAACCCGCTTGCGGGTTAGATTGCATATTCGGATTCCCCTTCAATTCATTGTCGGGAATTTGGCAAACCATTCCGGGACAATCCCAAGGCGCATTCCTGATGAGCAAATTCGGGCTGTCCTTTACCGCTTGGCGCTTAAGTTCGTGCATTCTATTATTCTCGAAATACAATTCCTTTCTTCTTTCCAAACGGAGATTTTGGATAAGCGGTTCACCGGCAAGCGCATCGGAAAGTGCTACTAGACCGGCACGTTCGCGGATGTCGTTCAAATCGGCAACACCCATTGGTGCGTTACCCAACTCCGCAGCGGATTCCCCTCGGATAAGCTTCATTTCCGTTAGGTGAATCACCGGATTGGTATACACGTTATCAACCCCGAACTTGGTGCAAGCAAAACGTCCGTTTACATCGGCAAACCAAGCGGATCTTCTTGCGTCATCCCCCGGAAAGGAATTAACGATATCGGAAGATGCAAAAACGGCAGGTAACCCATTCGACGGGTCAGGGCGGTGATACCCTCTTAGTCCTCCATTGGCATTGTCAAAATCCAAATGGGTGCTGAGTAAGCCAAAAATCACCTCGCCGGAATCCCCGAAACCGTACTTCAAGGAAAAATCGGTATCAAAAGAGAAAGGTCCGTTGGTAATGACGTCATTTGCCATGTCGAAGGCATTCTGAAAATCATTCATTTGGAAATAAACCTTTGCCAAAAGCGCCTTTGCCGCCCAAGAATTAGCGTAAATGTCATTATTAGCCGGAAGCAGGTTAACGGCATCCTGTAAATCGGAAATAACCAAGGCGTAAACATCCGCTACACTACTTCTATCCACAATATCAATGGACTGTGTAGTACGCACGGCAATCCCTAATTGGGAATTATCCGGTGTGTAACCATGAGGCTGACCGAAGAATCGAACCAAGTCAAAATACACCATGGAACGGATGAATTTCACTTCGCCTTCGAAGGCTTGCTTTTCAGCATCCGTCATATCGGTAAGTGCAGGAATTTGATCAAGGACATTATTGGCTCTACCGGATGCCCTGTACCCCGACTCCATCATTCCACGTGTTGTTCCCAAGAACAAATCCGTAGAGCGGGAGTAGTGCGCCAGCCAGTCGCCTTCCAAGAAGGCGCCGTCAATACCATCAGCCATAAGTTCGGAGATAAGGGCGAACTGTCCACCGTAGGCGGCACCGTCCGTAAGGGAATTATACCCTGAATTCAAGAACTCCCTTGCCTCGGTTTTATTGGTCAACTCCACGCTAATGGAGGAAGCATTATCGGGTACGGTTTCCAAGAAGGTATCGCTACAAGCACTTAACCCGAAAATCATTATTACGAAAAGAAAATATCGTGATTTCATTTTTCAAGATTTAAGGATTAAAAATCAAAGCTTGCCCCGAAAATGAAGGACTTCGCCTGTGGTGGAGTCAAGTAAGTAACGTTGGTACCACCGATATTTCTAGCCTGCTCACCGGAACGGTCACGCGCGATTTCAGGGTCCCAGCCCGGATATTTGGTAAAGGTGAGTAGGTTAATTCCTTGAACGTACAAACGAACGTTCTTAAACACCATTCCCTCCTTGGGCTTGATGCTGTAGGATAGGGTAATATTCCTTAAACGGATGAAGGAAGCGTCATACAACCAAAGCGTGTGGTTGTTCTGCCAGATATTACCGGAACCACCCCACTCGTTCATGGACTCCACGTACTTGGGGAACGTAGCCAAATCACCCGGCTCTCTCCAACGGTCGAAGATATAAGGCATGTACGTCCAATCGTCCGCGATAACGCCCAATTGGCGCTTGGCGGCATCGTCGTAAATGGTACCTCCTTTCACGAAGTAGAACAAGAAGTCCAAACCGATATTCTTGTAGCGGAAAGTATTTTTCAAACCTCCCGTAAAGTCCGGTTGTATGGAACCTGCTACAACACGGTTATCCGTAGGGTTGTATTCAAAGGTTTCATTACCGTCTGCATCCAAGTAAACGGGTGCGCCGGTTGCGGGATCAACATGGGAGAATTCCACGATGTAGTTTACACCAATGGGTTGCCCCTCGATAACACGTGTATCACCGAAGCCACCATCAAGGGCATCAGGCGTAGCGTTTCCTACATCCAATACCTTATTGCGGTTTACACCGATATTCAAATCCGTAGTCCAAGAGAATTTACCGACGAAGTTGCGGCTGGTAATCTCGAACTCCACCCCTCTGTTTCGGATTTTACCGATGTTACGGAAGAACACGGAGTTATCATATCCCGCGGAAGCGGAAACGAACTCACCAAGAATGGCGTCTTGGGTTAGCTTATTATAGAAGGTTAGGTCAGAGGTAATTCTATCATCAAACATTCCTACCTCGATTCCTACATCAATGGTAGAAACGGTCTCCCACTTAATAAATGGATTTTCCTCCTTGATTTGATGTTGGGTATTACCGTTGTAATAATTCCCGTAATCAATATTATCCGGATTATTATTGAATGCGAAAGTAGCAAAGATGGCATCATCCGGGATATTGGAATTACCCGTAAGACCCCAAGAACCTTTTAACTTCAAATAATTCACGGGGAAATTCTCGGGCCAGAAATCCTCTTCGGAAACGATGTAACCCAAACCTACGGACGGGAAATTACCCCAGCGATTCTCCGCACCGAACTTGGAGGAAGCATCCCTACGGAAAACGACTTGCGCGTAGAATTTATCCTTGTAGGAATAATTCACCCGACCGAACAAGGAGAAGAATTTATATCCTCCATTGTAGAAGTAATCCAATTCACTAACCCTATCCCTGTAGGTACTATTTGAATAAATTTGACCGAACTTATCAGAGTACTCGGCATAAAGGCTTTCTCTATCGTATTGTTGGTATTCCGTTCCTGCAAGTACTTTCACGCTGTGGTTCTCCGCCATCGGAACATCGTATTGTCCCGTAAGGAAAGCGGAGCGGTTCTTGGACTTAAAGAGCCATGCCTTGGAGATAGGAACCGTAGTGGTCCACTCTTGTTGTTCAAAGGAATAATCCCCGATATCGGTAAAATCATAATTCCCTTGAAGGGTAAAGACCAATCTATCCGTAGGGACATAACTGATTTGAATATTATTCAAGTAACGTATTTCCCTTGTCTCCAAATCCGTGTAGGCAATTTGCGCCACGGGGTTTTGGTATTGGTTGAAGTATCCGAAAGGCTCGTAAAACGGGCTTTCTTCCGGGAACTCATTCCTTGTAATCGGGTAGAAAGGAAGCGCGTTGGATTGAGCCAAACCAAGTCCACCGGACCAAGCTTGGGGCGTCTTATTACGTAGACCTCTAGCGATGGAGGATGAAACCGTAATTTTTAATTTATCCATGGGCGTAAAATCGAGGTTCGCCCTAGCGGAACGGCGCTCGAAATCATTACCGATCAAGTAACTTTCATTCTTGGAATAGGTAACGCCCAAGTAAGCGGCAAGCCATTTGTTTCCTGCCCTCACACTTAGATTGTGCTCCTGATCAAAACCCGTACGGATAACCGCATCTACCCAGTCCGTTTCGATATTGGCAATATCATCATAAGATAACCCAAGGGGAAGAGGAACCCTTCCTACACCGCCGGAATTCTCATGCGCCTCTTGGCGGATTTGCAACCACTCGTCCTTGGAAACGGGCTTAAGGATATTGGTAGGACGGGTAATACCCATCTTGGTGGTATAATTGAAGGTAGGCTTTCCGGTGCGTCCTCTTTTGGTGGTAATGATGATTACGCCATTCGCGCCCTTAGAACCGTAAATCGCGGCAGCGGATGCATCCTTTAGGATTTCCACGGACTCGATATCGGAAGGGTTAAGAGAGGATAAGGGGTTATTATTTTGTCCCCCTCTTTCACCAAAAAGGTAATTTTCCTCTTGAACGATAGGAATACCGTCAATCACGTACAACGGATCACCTCCTGAACTAATGGAAGCCGTTCCTCGGATACGAACAATGGAGTGGGAACCCGCCGTACCGGAACCTTGCACGATTTGTAGACCGGGCGCTTTTCCTTGAAGGGCGGTTTCGAAGGTGGTTCCTACATTGTCGTTCAATTCAGAGTTCTGGATTTTGGTGACATTACCCACCAACTCCCTACGGCGCTGGGTGGTATAACCTACAACGACGACCTCTTCCAAGGTTTCCGTATCCACCCCGATTTTAAAATCAAGGGTAGCCGTCCCGCTTTCAGGAACGGATACGGATTTTGTTAGGCTTTCGTAGCCCACGTAGGAAACGGTAACACTTACATTACCGGGACTAACGTTCTCGATAATATATGTACCGTCAAATTCGGTAACGGTACCGTTCGAGGTTCCTTCAATGACAAGATTACCACCGATGACCGGTTCATTATTCTCATCAAGAACCAAACCTTGAATGGCTCCTTGCGCCATCAATCCCGAGCAGAGAACAGGGACCAACAGCATGGTTAGAATGTAATTCAATGATTTCATACACAAGAGTTAAAAAACGATATTTCGGGAAATACCTGAGGGTGTGTCATGTTGACACTATGTAAATGTAGTATAAAATCGGAATTAAGGACAATCAGGAACGGTGATTTTTTCCGTAAAATGGGAAATTACCGACGATTGTTTCGTTGAAAAGCGGCAAAAAGAACAAAAATCGGGTATCAAATGGCGAAATGGCGGCCTTTTCTAATCAAGGTTTCATACTTATCGTAATCAAAAGCGTACAGTTTTGCCGGTCGATGGGCTACGTCTTGTTGAATCCCGTCCTTCTCCATAAGGACATCCATGTTCTTGAGCTTCCTTCGGAAATTCCTTTTATCAAACTCTACTTCAAGGACGGTCTCGTATAAATTTTGCAATTGCTTTAGCGTAAAATGTCTAGGGAGTAAGGAAAATCCTACGGGTTGTTCCCTGAGTCGCTGCTTCAACCTTTCATGGCAAACCGCTAGTATTTCATTATGATCAAAAGCCAATTCACCAATTTCCTTGATATTAAACCAACGTGCCTCCAAATCCAGTTTTGCCACGTTAAGCTCGTAATCATCAATTTTTATCAAGGAGTAATACGCCAATGTAATAACACGCCCTAAAGGGTGCCTTCCGGGTTTGCTGAAGGTTTGCACCTCCTCTAAGTAAACGTCCTCCAAACCCGTCCTGAACTGAAGGACACGGTTTGCTGCCTCTTCCAAGGTTTCCTTGGATTGTAGGATATCCCCTAGCAAGGACCACTTGCCCTTGAACTCCTCAAGCTCATTTTTGATCAAAAGGATCTTTAGCTCCTTATCGTTTTCATCGTATCCGAACACGACGCAGTCTACGGATAAGATAACTTGGTAAGCACCCGATAAAGTTTTCCTTGAACTTTCGATTTTCCCGGACATTTCTAATAGAATAAGACCCCACGGAAACCCGTAGTAGCTAATGTTTTTATGACGTCGACTGAAAAGGTGCAGAGAAGGGTGAAGGAGACAGCCGATTTATCCTTCTTCCCCAAAAATGCGGATTTTTAGGGAGTTGGGCAAATTTCGGTTTTATCGTAGGTTCAGGATTCTTAGTCAATTTTCAGGAAGGGAACGTCAAGTGAATGCTTTCTTCCCGTTCAAAAAGCCTAAATTTCAGCCAAGATTATATTTTTAGGCTCTGATAGGCAATCGTGTTGCTATCTCAGCTTGAT
>JAHDDF010000622.1 GCA_020629475.1 Saprospiraceae bacterium | reverse complement strand
ACGTCTAACGTCTAACGTCTAACGTCTAACGTCTAACGTCTAACGTCTAACGTCTTCCTAACCCTTCAAAATATTCCTAGAAATCACCAATTTCTGGATTTCCGAAGTACCCTCACCAATGGTGCAAAGCTTGGAATCCCTAAAGAATTTCTCAACCGGGAAGTCCTTGGTATAACCGTAACCACCGTGGATTTGAATGGCATCCGTACTGATTTCCACACAAGATTCGGAAGCGAAGTATTTGGCAATAGCACCCTCAACGGTAACCTTTTTACCCGCGTCTTTTAGTTTTCCCGCATTACGGGTCAATAATTCAGCTGCCTCGATCTTCGTGCGCATATCCGCTAACTTGAAGGAAATCCCTTGAAACTTAGCGATGGGCTTACCGAACTGCTCACGCTCCTTGGCATACTTCAAGGAAGCCTCATAAGAACCGTAGCAAATACCCAAGGACAGTGCCGCAATGGAAATACGGCCACCATCCAAAATCTTCATGGCTTGGTAGAATCCTTCGCCTACTTCCCCAAGTACCTGGGATTCATGAATACGGCAATCCTCGAAAATCATTTCGCAGGTTTCGGAGGCACGCATACCTAGCTTATTCTCTTTCTTTCCTGCCTTGAATCCGGGTGTTCCGCGCTCAATGACGAAAGCGGTAATTCCCTTGGAATCCAACAATTCACCGGTACGGGCAAGTACTACGGCAACATCACCGGATTTACCGTGGGTAATCCAAGATTTAGCACCATTTAGAACGTAATGATCACCATCCTTTACCGCTACGGTTTTCATGCGCATGGCATCGGAACCGGTGTTAGGTTCGGTCAGTCCCCAAGCGCCAATCCATTCTCCACTAGCTAGTTTGGGAAGGTATTTTTGCTTTTGCTCCTCGTTTCCGAAGCTCAAAATGTGGTTGGTACAAAGGGAGTTGTGGGCAGCGGTGCTCAATCCAATAGAACTGCATACCTTGGAAATCTCAACCAAAATGGTAATGTACTCTTGGTAACCCAAGCCGGCACCTCCGTATTCCTCGGGTACTAATACGCCAAGGAATCCGAACTCACCCATTTTGTGGAACATGTCCTTTGGGAAATGTTGCGCTTCGTCCCACTCTAAAACGTAAGGACGGATATGTGTTTCGGCAAAATCACGCGCACTTTGGCGGATCATTTCCAAATTTTCTTCTACTGCTGCTTCAAGCATCTTTATTCTGGTTTGGTTCTATTAAACTTTGGGCATTCGGGGAATTCGCCCACAAAGATAAGCCTTGATATTCAAAACTGTCTGCACTACTAATAACGAATAAGTCCTTTTGTTGTCAAGAATCTGTAACCAAATGATTTTCTCGGCATTATAAGAACAATAATGAATCACAACCAAATAGAAACGATTTATGAGAATCTATGGAATTTTGATGTTGTTGCTTCTTGGTGTAACCATCCTTCCGGCACAAGACGTAGAACAACAATTATTGAATGATCCGCAAGTGGAATGGCTGGCGAAAACCCGCACCGTTTACGTTTTTGAGGATCCCGAAAAGTATTTCCCTGCAGCCGTTTTGAAAATGGAGTCGGGTGTTAATCATCACAATGAATCGGATATACTGAAGGTAGACCAATCGGGGATTTGTTCCGAAATTGATGGCCCATCACAACCCAATATCTTTTTCTCCGATGCCATTAAAACAAGCTTGTTTAAAGGGCGATTGAAAGCGGTCGAAAACGGGGAAGAACTCAGTACGGAACAAATAAAGGATCGCTTAGTAACTGAAGCGGACACCTTCGTAACCTTTGATCCCAATACCTACGAGGAAAGAATCGAGGTAGTGGAAGGTGCCTCTGATATTATTTGGTATGAGGTAGAAATGATATGGTATTA
>JAHDDF010000105.1 GCA_020629475.1 Saprospiraceae bacterium | reverse complement strand
TTACCGAGTGCAACAACGGAGGCGATCCGAATGATCCAACCGACGAGTGTACGGCCGCTACTGCAGCAGGTCTTGATATCTGTGCTATCCTAGCCGCTAACCCGACTGCCGCTATCGGTACCTTGGATTGCGATAACGGAGGAGTAGATAACATTACCGAGTGTAACAACGGTGGCGATCCGAACGACCCATCCGATGAGTGTACAGCAGCAACTGCTGCCGGTATCGATATCTGTGATATTCTAGCTGCTAATCCTACTGCCGTAATTGGCTCCTTGGATTGCGATAATGGAGGTATCACCAACATCGTAGAATGTAACAACGGTGGTGACCCGAATGATCCATCCGATGATTGTACCGTAGCTATCACTGCGGGAGTGGATATCTGTGCATTGCTTCAGATTAATCCTTCCAGCCCACTAGCTACAGCGGATTGTGATAATGGTGGTATCGATAACTTGACTGAGTGCAACAACGGTGGTGACCCGAATGATCCATCCGACGATTGTACCGTAGCAAGCAATGCCGGTATTGATATCTGTGAATTGTTGACCGCTGATCCAACCAACCCACTTGCTACCGCTGATTGCGATAACGGTGGAGTAGATAACATCACTGAGTGTAACAACGGAGGCGATCCAAACGATCCGACCGACGAGTGTACGGCCGCTACTGCTGCGGGTCTTGATATCTGCGATATCCTAGCCGCTAATCCGACTGCCGCTATCGGTACTTTGGATTGTGATAACGGTGGAGTGGATAACATCACTGAGTGTAACAACGGAGGCGATCCAAACGATCCGACCGACGAGTGTACAGCCGCTACTGCTGCGGGTCTTGATATCTGTGCTATCCTAGCCGCTAACCCGACTGCCGCTATCGGTGCATTGGATTGCGATAACGGAGGTATCGATAACTTGACCGAGTGTAACAACGGTGGAGATCCTAACGATCCATCCGACGATTGTACCGTAGCTTCTACAGCAGGAATCGATATCTGTGAATTGTTGGCTGCTGACCCATCCAACCCACTAGCTACCGCTGATTGCGATAATGGAGGTGCGGATAACATCACTGAATGTAATAACGGTGGAGATCCAAACGACCCAACCGACGAATGTGATGTAGTTGCTGCAGCAGGTCTTGATATCTGTGCTATCCTAGCTGCTAATCCTGGCGCTGCCTTAGCAACCTTGGATTGCGATAACGGAGGAGTTGATAACATCACTGAATGTAACAACGGAGGCGATCCAAACGATCCGACCGACGAGTGTACTGCTGCTTCCGCTGCGGGTCTTGATATCTGTGATATCCTAGCTGCTAATCCTACTGCCGGTATCGGTACCTTGGATTGTGATAACGGTGGAGTAGATAACTTGACCGAGTGCAACAACGGTGGTGACCCGAACGATCCAACCGATGAGTGTACTGCTGCATCCGCTGCGGGTCTTGACATCTGTCAAATCCTAGCAGACAACCCAACTGCCGCTATCGGTGCCTTGGATTGTGATAATGGTGGAGTCGATAACTTGACCGAGTGTAACGAAGGAACGGATCCAAACGATCCATCCGACGAGTGTACTGCTGCATCCGCTGCGGGTCTTGACATCTGTCAAATCCTAGCAGACAACCCAACTGCCGGTATCGGTGCCTTGGATTGTGATAACGGTGGTATTACCAACTTGGTAGAGTGTACTGAAGGAACTGATCCTAACGACCCATCCGACGATTGTACGGCTGCAATCGCAGGTAACGTTGATATCTGTGAAATCCTAGCGAACGATCCTGATAGCCCGCTTGCGGACTTGGATTGTGATAACGGTGGAATCACCAACATCGTGGAGTGTAACAACGGAGACGATCCTAACGATCCTTCCGATGACAACAACCCACCTGTTGCGATTGATGATATCAACCACACGCCAGTTGATACTCCTGTTGACGGTGTGATTGAGACCAACGATATCGATCCTGACGGAGATCCGGTAACCGTTTCCACTACTCCGGTAGATGGTCCTGACAACGGTACCGTTACCCTTCAGCCCGACGGTAGCTACACTTACACCCCGAATCCAGGATTCGTTGGTGTAGACCAGTTTACTTATGAAATCTGTGATAACGGTACGCCACCACTTTGTGATGAGGCAACCGTAACCATCACCGTAATCGATGAGCCGGGCGAGGAGAACAATCCTCCAATCGCTAATCCTGACGTGACCGTGACCTTCACGAACACGCCTGTGAACGGTTCCATGATTAATAACGATAATGATCCTGACGGAGATAATATTACCGTGAATACCACTCCGGTATCCGAGCCATCCAATGGTACGGTAGTAATCAATCCTGACGGAACATATACTTACACGCCGGATCCGAACTTCACCGGTGAGGATACCTTCGAATACGAAATCTGTGATGACGGTAATCCTGTACTTTGTACAACCACTACCGTAACCATCCTAATTTCCGATGACGAAAATCCGGATGAGAACGATCCTCCATTCCCCGGAGATGATAGTTCCGTTACCAATCAGGATACTCCTGTAGCGGGTAACGTACTTCCGAACGATACTGATCCGAACGGCGATCCATTGACCGTGACCACTACTCCGGTATCCGGTCCTACCAATGGTACAGTAGTGATTGCTCCTAACGGAACGTACACTTACACGCCTAACCCAGGATTCGTGGGTAACGATGAGTTCGTATACGAAGTATGCGATGACCAAGGTCTATGTGCGGACGCAACGGTATACATCACCGTATTGCCTCCTCCATGTATCCTACCTGAAGTAGCGAGCGTAATTGAGCTTGAGACTACTTGTGGCGAATCTAACGGTAGCGTTACCGTGAACATGATCGGTGACCTTGCGGATTACACCTTCACTTGGACTCCTGCAGGAACAGGAACCACCAATGCCGAAGGAAACGTATTGTCAGGATTGCCTGTAGGTGTGTACAGTGTTGAAATCACTGACGTGAACAATGCGGATTGCTCCATTATCCTTGACAACCTATTGGTAGGATTGGATGACGAGGTGAACGTTGATACCATTATGGTAACTCCTGCTACATGCTTGGCTGCGGATGGTTCCGCTACCATCATGCCGGCTACCTTCACTTACACTTGGGAAGATGCCTTCGTGGGCAACACCAGAAGTGACCTAGCCGCAGGTGTTTACAACGTAACGGTAACCGATCCTGACAATCCTGATTGTGAGGACGTGGTAATGGTAGTAATCGAAAGCGAGAATCCGCTTGGTGCTTCCATCACGGTGAACGCTCAGCCTAACTGTGGTGCGGAAGACGGTAGCATTACCGCTAACGTAACCGGTGGTTCCGGTAACTACTCCTTCGCTTGGACAGGTTCCGACTTGACCATGCAGTCCTTGAACGCGGTTGGTTCCGGTACTTACACCGTAACCGTTACCGATAACGTAACAGGATGTACGGCAGAAGCTACCGAGACCCTTATCGATAACTTGGGTACAGCAGAGGTAATCATCAATGATGTTACATCCTCCGCTTGTGACGCTCCTGTTACCGATGGATTCGTAGACTACGTAGTGAACTTGGGTGCCGGTTTCGCCGGTCCTGCTACCGAGACCATCACCGATGGTACCAACGTATACGCTAACGGTTCCATTCCTGCAGGTGACTTCTGTGTGGTAGTAACCGACGCTAACGGTTGTATCGCAGGTTCCGGTTGCTTCACCGTTGAAGAGCCACAACCTATCGTACCGACCATCATCATTACCGATGAGGTATGTTACACCAACTTCTCCGTGAACGTACAGGGAGGTGACGGTAACTACACTTACGACTGGAGTGACCTTGCCGGTTCCGATGACCCAATGGATCGTATCGATGTAGATGCCGGTGCTTACGCCGTAACCGTAACTGACGGACGCGGATGTACAGCAGTGGTTGACGGATTGGTTGCAGCTCCTGAGAACTGTACCGATACCATCGAGATTACCATCCCGGCTGATGAGCCGTTCGAGCTTTGCTTGGAGGATGTATACGACTTACCTTCCGGTCCTGCTACCGCTGAGGTATGTGGTGAGAATACCGCTGAAATTGACGTGACCGTTGTAGACGGTAGCATCTGCGTAACACTTGATCCTGACGATTCCTTCGTAGGACTTGCAGAGGAAATCTGTGTTACCCACTTCAACGAGGATGGTGTACCTGATGTGACCATTATCATCGTAACCGTGGAAGAGCCTTGTGTTGAGGACTTCCTAGGACTTGGTGACGAGTTGGCGCAAGCTACCGATTGCGACCTTGGTGCTAGCGTATGCGTGCCTATCCCACTTGAGGAATTGGCGAACTACAGCATCGAGAACAACGGTGAGCCTTACAACGCAGGCTTCGAAGGATGTGACTTCGATACCCTACAGACTTACAACTACTTCTTGTTGTTCGGTCAGGGTGCCGTAGGGCCATACAGCTTGGATAACTGGACAGTGGACGGACAGTCCTTCTCCGATACTTTCCAAGACATGCCTGAACTGGTAGCATTGATGAATACTTGGGATGCTGACGGTAACTGGAGCTTGGACGAAGGTGGTCTATTGATTATCGGTGGTTCACCGGCATCAGACTACTCCGGAATGGACTTCACGCACCTTGCAACGGGATCCGTATCGAACTTGAACATCAACGATGGATTGTTCGCGAACGGAACCAGCATCACATTGCCTGTAGGACAGAACGAGGTAATCGTTACCGAGACCGCTACCGGTTGTGTGGATACCTTCACTGTTGAAGTATTCTGTTCTCCGACGGATGTGGTAACGGATACCATCACCATCAACGAGACAGGTGAGCTTTGTTTCGAAATCACGACTGACCTTCCGGGTAACATCGACTTGGGTAGCGTAGCTAACGCTTGTCCTGAGGAGTCCGGTACCGAGGTCGTATTCGGTGACCCAATAGTGAACGCTGCGGGTGATTCCATCTGCATCAGCTACGAGGGCATCGAAGTAGGACAAGATACTGCTTGTATCATTATCTGTGATGACCTTGGATTCTGTGATACCACGACGGTATTGGTGGTAGTTGAACCTAACGACTGCGTACCTGTATTCGACGATAGCCTTGACTCCTTGTTGACGAATGGCGGCGATTGCGATGCCTTCGGTGAGCTTTGCTTCCAAGTACCTCTTGAGGACTTCTTGGCAGGATACACATTGTTTGACAATGGCGTTGAGTTCGAGGGAACCTTCAGTGGTTGCGATTTCGATACGCTTGCACGCTACGACTACTCCGGATTGTTCGGTCAGGGTAACCTTGGACCTTACATGGTGGATAGTTGGGTAGTTGACGGCGTAACATTCTCCGGTGAGGTAGCGAACGTTGCCGCATTGGTGGATAGCATGAACGTTTGGACTCCTGGTTCCGACTGGACGCTTGACGCTACGACGCTTCGTATCCGTGGAGGAATGGCGGGTGTGATGTACGGTGATATCGTTATCACGCACATCCAGACCGGTTCTACCTTCACCATCGGATTCAACCAAGACCTATATGCCTTCGGTTCTTCCGTGGCATTGGATACAGGATTCCACGAGTTGATTCTTGTGAACAACATCGACGGATGTTCCGATACGACTGCCATTACCGTATACTGTGATCCGAACGCAGGACCGGGTATGGTTGACTTCCAGGATACCATCAGCGTTGGTGATGAGCTTGTAATCTGTGCTACCGACCTTGGCTTCGAGGGTACATTGGTTGACGCGTACAACGATTGCGCGGATTCCAGTGGTGTATCCGTTCTTTACACGGTTGACCCAATTACGGGTTGTGTAACCTACAACGGGCTTGAAGAAGGTACCGAGTGTATGTGCTTGGTGGTTGAGAATGACCTAGGTGTCTTGGATACCGCTGAGATTTGCGTAACCGTACTACCTGACGATAACTTGTTACCGGTAGCGGAAATGGATACCGCCACTACTCAGATTGGCACACCAATTGATATAGATGTATTGGCGAACGATACCATCAACGGCACGTTAACGAACATTGCCTTGGTGGACGGACCAAGTAACGGTACCGCTGAATTGACAGTTGACAACGAGTTCACCTACACACCGAATGCCGACTACTGCGGTCTCGATTCCTTCACGTACGAGATTTGCAACGAAACCGGCTGTGATACAACGGTAGTGATGATTACCATCGAGTGCGACGGTATTACCATCTTCACCGGTGTATCCCCGAACGGAGACGGTGTTAACGATACCTTCGTAATCCAAGGTATCCAGGACTACGACAACATCAACCTCTGTGTATACAACCGTTGGGGTAACAGAGTCTTCCAAGTGGAAGGAACTTACAACAACGATTGGAACGGAGTTTGGAACGGTAAAGACCTACCTGACGGAACGTACTTCTACGTTCTTGATTTGGGCGACGGTTCCGATATGTTGAGCGGTTACCTACAAATCCATAGGTAATTAACGAATTGACCAAATAGGGTAATGCCGGGATGCCCGGAAGGGCATCCCGGCTACTACCCAATAAAAATCGAGAATACTATTAAATCACTTTTTACACATTGATAGAAACCACCGATTTTTAACCGATTTAAACGTAGCCCCTTCCGATAACAACTGGTTTTATTTTTTTGCAACGTACTATGAAATAAAGGCCACGATTCCTGAAATCTTTTTTTTAAACGCCTTTATCATGAAAAAACTAATTACAAGCGTCCTGTTTCTCTTTGCTGTAATTTCATTCAGTCAAGCACAACAGGATCCGATGTTCACCAAATACGCTTTCAACGCGTTGTCATACAACCCGGCATACGCAGGAAGTAGGGAACATCTTTCCATGGGACTCCTTCACAGGACCCAGTGGTGGGGAATCCAAGGAGCACCCCATTCACAAACATTTTGGATTCATACTCCATTGAAATACGATCGTATCGCGTTGGGTTTCCACTTGACCAATGATATCATCGGCCCCACGAACTCCATTTCCGCCAACATTGATTACGCGTACCGTATCAAAGTAGGTGAAAAGTCCAACCTTTCCGTTGGTCTTCAGGGTGGACTCATGAACTGGCGTGCTGATTGGTCCAAGTTGACTTACGAGTCACAAGGCGATGAGGCTTATTCAGAGGAGAACCCAAGCTTTTGGTTACCGAACTTCGGTGTGGGATTATACTTCCAGCATCCGAACTTTTTTGCGGGAGTTTCCGCTCCTCACTTGATTGAGCATGACTTGCGTAACGATTCCAACGGTGATCCGGTAACCACGGAAATGTACGCAAAGCAATACCGCCACTACTACTTTACGGCAGGTGCGGCGATTCCTTTAGATAAGAGCGCAAACTTCGTGTTCCGTCCAATCCTTTTGGTGAAGAACGTAGGTTTGTTGAGCAACTTGAAGAAGGAAGATAACCCGTTCAATAATGTAGGTGCTCCTACGGAGTTTGACATTGACCTATCCGTATTGATGTACGATGCGCTTTGGTTGGGAGTATCCTTCCGTTCCGCTTTCGAAGCATTCAATGATTTGTCATCCTATGATTCCGGTGACGTTTGGTTGAATTACCGCTTCAATAACGGATTGAGCATCGGTGCGGCTTATGACTACACCTTCACCAAGTTACAGACACCCGCACAGGGTTCCTTCGAGGTGATGTTGGGTTATGACTTCAATTATGATGTAAAAACCATCGTTACTCCTCGTTACTTCTAATCAAAAAGTCACGAGAGATAAAAAAGGGCTTTCGCGTAAGCGAAGGCCCTTTTTGTGTTTTATGGAAATAAGCTCTAACTAAGTCTTCAACTCCGCCTCCAATTCCTCAATCTTATACTTGGATAACTTCGCCTCCAAACCGCCGCGTAATAATATATTTTTATCCTTTTTGCTAAAGGATTCCATTTTCTCTAAATTGATCAACCATGATTTGTGGCAGCGAAAAAATCGGTAGGTACTGTCGGGTAGGGTAGACTCGAAATAACCCAAGTGTTTACTGACGGTTATTGTTTTTTCGTTTTCCAAGTAAATATTGCAATAAGCCCTTTGAGCTTCGATGGCAATGATTTTGTCGATTTCGATTATCCTTTTATTATTTAGTTCGGATACGACCAGCCTATCGAATTTCTTTTTCTGTACGGAATCCAATAGCAGTTTGTATTCATCCATACTTTTCTTCGTGAGGATTTGCGCCTTCGCCTTTTCAACGGATTGGATGAGTCTTTGCCGGTTAATGGGTTTTAATAAATAATCCACCGCGCTAAGTTCGAAAGCCTTGATGGCGTATTGATCGTACGCCGTTGCGAAAATGATTTTGAAATCAATTTTATCAATGAAATTAACCAGTTCATATCCGGCATAATCCGGCATTTCAACATCGAGAAAAACCAAGTCCGGTTTATGGGCTTTAATGGCTTTAACGCCATCAGGAACATTGGCCGCCATTCCAATAACTTCCACTTCCGGACAAGTGCGTTTTAATAGATTTTTGAGAACGCTTCTTGCTCCTTCTTCGTCATCTATGATTATGGTTCTCATTTGGTTTGATTTTTCTTGTAAAATAGTTGTTATGTAAATGTATGCGTTAGTAATTCTAATCCTCAAATGATTCAACCAACGGCACGGGGATTTTCCGAATGGACTTTCAAAAATTAAAAGGTTCGTTTAAACGGAATGAACAGTTCAACCCTGGTTCCTACGGCTTGTCCGTTTTCAAACAAGTCCTTAAATGTATAACCTCCTTTCATTCCGTATTGGCTTCCTAGGAAATCCAATCTCTTTTTAATGGCGTCCATGGAAAAAGATTGATGTCCCGGTCTTTGGCGTTGTCGTATTTCGTGGGCTTTATCCCGTCCTATCCCGTTATCCGTAATATTACATTCCAGTCGGTCCTCCGTAAGTCGGAATTTTATTTCCAGACGCTTTTCCCCGCTTTTATGTAGAAGACCATGAAGGAGTGCATTTTCCACGAATGGTTGTACCAAAAGGGAAGGGATTTCAATTCCGGTGCTTCCTTCGTAATCGATTAAATAATTAAAGTCTTCCTTGAATCTTAGCTTTTCAAGGCCCAAGTAGATTTCAAGGAACTCCAATTCCTTTTCAATAGGAATAAATTTTTTATTGGAGTGATTTAAGGTATTTCTGACTAAATCAGAAAAAAGGACAATGTAGTCATAAGATTTATCCGTTTCCTCTCTAAGGATTAAATCTTGAATGGAGTTCAGTGAGTTAAAAATAAAGTGCGGATTCATCTGGGAACGCAGTGCTTTTAATTCCGATTCTATTTGTTCCCTTTCCGCTACCTCTTTTTCCAAGCGGATACGATTTAATTCTTTTTCCTTTTTCTCCCGTTGTTTAAAATACAAATAAATAATTCCTGTAAGAAACCCGATAATGGACGGGATAAACCACCAACGTTGCCAGATTGGGGCGCGTATTTTAAAGAAGTATAAAATTTCTTCACTCTTGGAGTCCCTGAACTGGGCATATGCCCTGAACTTATAATCCCCCGGGGAAAGGGATTTGTATTTGATGGTATGTTCATGTATGGGACGGTTTTCCCAAGGTGTATTTGTTCCTTCTAATTTATGCCACAATTGGGTTTCCTTGTCAAGTAGAATGTTTTTGAAATTCGTATGGAAACTTATATTTTTTTCTCTGTGGTGGAATTTATTTTTTCCTTCTTTTACCCTATTTTCATTTACCATAACTGAATCCAAGGTTAAATTAAAATCAGGGAATTCTTGTTTGATTTTATCTACGTTAACCTTGATGATGTCCGAGCCGGTATTGACATATAAGTTGTTCCTTTCCACATCTATATTTAGGATGGAAGTATTATCTACGCCTTCCGGTATCCCAATAGGATACGTGTTTCCTGTTTTTGTTTCATATATTTGAATGCCCTCTTGGTGCAAAATAAATAACCGGTTATTCGAGAATTTTACCTGACGTATATATTCGTTATGTATCCCGTTTGTTTTATTAAAGTAATTTTTCGGTATCCCATTGATAATTCGAACTATCCCGTCTCCGTAGGTGCCTACATAAATAGTATCATTGTGGTTTTCTAAATCCGTGGCTTTTATATTGTTTTTTTGTAATAAAACAATTTCGGACACGCCCTTCTTATCAAAAGAGTATAAGGTTCCTCCGGAAACGTAGTAAATCATATCCCTCGTTTCATCATAGCTTATCTTGGATATCCTTTTTCTAAAATTCTTTGCGTCAAAAAGTTTTCCTTTTGATAAAGTGGATTCTACGGCCACGGAGGTGTTCCATCTATCCTTATTTACAGGATTATTGTTGCTGAATTGTCTTAATCCATTAACATGGGCGATGATAATATCTCCTGATTTCTTTTGGTAAATATCCTTGACGTTAGAGAGGAAGTAATCAATGTTCGCAACATTCTTGTTACTGAAAATTAGATTCCTGGTTTTTTTATGATGGATGTCCCCTGACCCCTCGGCATAAAAAATGAAATTGATTCGCTCATTGGTTTTCGAATCAAATAAGAGTTTTCGCTCTTTATCGAATCTATAAATATGTTGTTTTTCCGTTACGAAAAATAGAGTATCATTTTTTACGCAAAAATTCCTGCAATTATCATCTTCAGGGACAATCCTATCGGATTTTATTTTAGGGTTAGGGATTACGTAAATCCCTTTTTTAAAGGTACCTAATAGCGTGAGAGGGTGTTCTCCTGTCCCTATAGTTGAGATAAAAGTATCCGGGAACCAATATTCGGATTGGAGGGTGCTGTCTTTGTCAAGAAAAAGAAAGTCCAAACCCTTTGTTGTTCTC
The DNA here is from genome assembly GCA_020629475.1 of Saprospiraceae bacterium. Classification (GTDB taxonomy): domain Bacteria; phylum Bacteroidota; class Bacteroidia; order Chitinophagales; family Saprospiraceae; genus JAHDCE01. The sequence continues at coordinate 1,054 of JAHDDF010000105.1, read as the reverse complement.
CTTGAGTAATTATATTCTTTTTTATTAAGATGAATACTCCTGTAACTCTTTCGAATTATGAAATTGTTTTTTCTTTCCGGATTTTTCCATTCCTTAAGGAATTGATTTTTACTGATCCAATCCCTGGAAACATAGAATATCTTATTCTTTAAAATAAATGCTTCTAATATCCCTTTCTTTTCTTGATCGGAATAAATGGAATGCGTGTGTAGCGTTCCATTAAGGAAAACATAAAAGTTTCTTGAATCATGAAAACATATCTTTCCGTCGTCCGTCTTTCCTATAGGGCTTATAATTCTTCCGGGGACATTAATTCCTTTTTTTAATACTAATAACTCCTTGCTTTTAAAATCCAAGAGCATAAGGTCTCCCGAGAGGAAAAGGATTTTTCCGTTGGGGAGAAAGAAATAGATCATATTCCGGTTGATGTGCTTTTTTGGAATGGTAAAAACCAAATACAAGGCATCGTTTTTTAACCGGAATATTTGCCCGGACATATTGTAGCAAAAAATATCCCCTTCTCTACTTTCCTCGAACTGAAAGACGGCACTGCCCACTTGATCCGGGGAGGGTTTTATTCTTTTGAACGCACCATGACGATAAACGAATCCTCCCGAATTAGTGCCTACATAAATGGTTTCATCGGATGCTTGGGTAACGCTGTATATGTCCTCGTTTTTTAATTCGTCCTCCCCGATTACGAAATAAGCAGGGGTTTGGGCAATGAGTGCCGCATTCAAGAAAAGGAATAATATGATATAGTAGATGGTTCTCACTCGGTCTCGGTTGAGAGGTATGGTGTCCTAAAATACGAAAGCCCTCCTGAAACTACGGGAAGGAATCTTGTAAAAATCCACTTACAATATTTTCTTTCCGGTATGGATGTTTCGTAGATGAGGAAAAAAGCCTATCCCAAATCAATGGAATAGGCGGTTATCATAGGGTGGGTGACCCATTTAAGGAATAAAGGGCTCTCCCAAAATCTCACTCTCTCAAGATATTGGAGATATACAGGAAGAAGGAATGTTTTAGAGAGCTTGTTTAAGATTTAGTA
>JAHDDF010000621.1 GCA_020629475.1 Saprospiraceae bacterium | reverse complement strand
AGGAGCGTGCGAATTTCATTACGGAAATTCCCACAAAAGCATCTTTCCTCTTTACTGATGATTTTCCGATGGACGAGAAAAACGCCAAGAAGAAGTGGAACTCCAATCTTGCGGATAAAAATCTAGCCTTGATTGACGTTCTAGAAGCGACGGATGATTTTTCCGCCACTAATTTGGAGCCGGTAATCAAGGGTTATATCCAAGACCAAGAATTGGGCTTCGGTGCCGTAATGGCTCCTATGCGTTTGGCTGTTTCCGGTGTAGCGGGTGGACCGTCCTTATTTGAAATATTATCCATTTTGGGTAAGGATAAAACGGTAGCTCGCTTGAGAAAGGGATATGCCGCATTCGCTGAAATGCAAGAAGCATGATTCAAGGAAAAAACATACAAAAATCCTTTGGTGACTTAAGGGTTTTGAAAGGCGTGGATATTTCCGTGGAAAAGGGTGAAATCGTTTCCATCGTAGGGAAATCCGGTGCCGGAAAAAGTACCCTATTGCACATCATGGGAACATTGGATCCTTATGATTCAGGGGAGCTTAGTATAAACGGTAAATCCTTGAATGGCTTGGGCTCGAAGGAACTTGCCGCTTTCCGCAACGAGCACATCGGTTTCGTATTCCAATTCCACCACTTGCTGCCCGAGTTTACCGCCTTGGAAAACGCTTGTATTCCCGGCTTTATCGGGAAGCGGGATGAAACCAAAACCCGCGCCCGCGCCAAGGAACTTTTGGATTATCTAGGTCTAGGAGAACGGCTGAAACACAAGCCCGGTCAGTTGTCCGGTGGAGAGAAGCAACGGGTCGCTTTTGCTAGGGCATTGATCAATAATCCGGGAGTCGTTTTCGCGGATGAGCCTACGGGAAACTTGGATACTTCCACCTCGGAGGAATTACACAAACTGATCCATGAGTTGAGGAAGGATTTTAACCAAACCTTCGTTATCGTTACGCATAACCTTGAAATGGCAAAACTGTCCGATCGGGTGTTAACCATGCAAGACGGTAAAATCATTCAATAAGGTTTGGGTTAACTTCAATTAAAAATCCCCTGTCGGCATTGCCGGCAGGGGATTTTCTTATTCTTGTATTGTAATAATTACAAGGCAAGATTCACGCCTAATGAGAACTTAGGTCCCGGACGACGGAACTGGAAATTCTCTTCGGCACCTCCGTGTGATTTGTAAAGCAATACCCTGTTTTGGTTCAAGATATTTCCGGCGGAAGCCGTCAGCTTCCAACGGTTATCCGTACCGAAGGACTTACCTACTTTCAAAGCCAAATCATGGAAGGGCTGCTCGAAAACATCGGGATTCCTCGCCACACCTACGAATGCCAAGCGTTCGCCTTGAACGTTGTAGCTAATGTTGGCTTCCATACCCTTGTCGTTATCCGCGTAATTGATATATGCGTTGATGATGTAAGGGGATTGTCCTTGCATTCTACGGTTACGGTCAACGGTTTCCGTAGCACGCGCGAATTCCAATCGGGATTCGTATTCCACATCCGTCATGTTTACTTGGGAGTAAATATAGGATAGGTTGGTTCCGATGGAAAGACCCTTCAGTCCGTCAGCGATGAAGGCGAAATTCTTTTTGAACTCGAACTCCACTCCGAATACCTGCGCGTTATCCACGTTCCTTGGTGTAATGTTATCCGGTGCATCATCCAAGAAAGCCACGATTTCGATAGGGTCCTTGAATAACTTGGAGAAACCGGAAATGGAAACCATTTCTCCGGTATTGAAGAAATACTCCCAACGGAGGTCGATATTGGTAATATAAGTCTGTCTCAAATCAATATTACCGATGAAGGTTTGCCCTACAATCGGGTCAACGATTTGTGCCAGGGATTTTTCCTTGAAAGATGGACGAACCAAGGT
>JAHDDF010000620.1 GCA_020629475.1 Saprospiraceae bacterium | reverse complement strand
AAAATAAATTCAAGCCCGTATTCACTGCGTAGCTTGCGCTTTGCGGCATTGAAACTTCTAGGGAATTCCCCGGAGAGGAAACCATCTTTATCGGAATCGTATACTATTTCAGTACGGTAAAAACCACTCATGATTTTTGCGGTATTGGATACCAATTGGCTATCTATTTCCAGTTGAAACGGTCTTCTGGAAAAAGAGCCTGTTACTTCCCCGTCTTGAAGCGGTGCCACGACGGATTCAAACAAACTCGTATCCGCAATGCGCATGTAATAGGAGGATGAAGCCACGGTATCCAAGACCAATTCAAGATTATAGGTTTCCAAAAAAGTAACCAGAGCAATGGAGTCCGGGGAAAGCCCTTCCTTGTAGGTTTTCATTCGGATATTAAATCTGCTATCCTTTATTTTTTTATCCTCTATTCTCAAATCATATCTAGGAATCCCCTTCAATTCGGAGAGCAATAATTCCCCGGGATAATTCCCGTAATTCAAGGAATCCAAAAATACCTGCTGGGTTTTGGTTTCTTGGGTGGAAAGCGGGATTTCCTCAATTACCAATTGGTAGTCCTCATTTTTTACCGTCTCTTTTGGGACAGCGGCATCAATCGCCAAGGAAGCTATACCGATGAATAGTAGATTGTGCAAGGCATGAAGGAAAAAAGACCAAATAAACCCGTGTCTTACCCTTAAATACCCCAAGAACAATGCAAGTACAAATTGAGGAGACACCAAGATTGGCGTAAGCAATAGTACCTTCCAACTTATCCCGAAATTGAATATGTGGACAAAGGCGAACATCGCCGCAAAGGCGTAAAATATCCAACGGTAATTCGCTACCCACCAATTGGGTGCATACAATCCATCTACCTCTACCGCCCCCTTGCTGTTCTTGTCATAAAATACTTGAAGGATATAATTCCTCTTGTATTTCAATAAGAGTCTAAATATTAATTCCTCTATAAACGGGATAATAATTACACCACCTATAAAAATCAGCCACAAGGGAATCAAGCGCATCATTTCATTTCCGGAATGCTCCTCCAAATCCAAAAAACCGGTTTGCTGTATCAAGGAAATTCCCGCCATTAATAAAACCATTAACGGCAATTCAATAACGAAGCAGGTCAATAATGCCTTGAACTTAAAACTCGTGGCTTGCAGGGGATGACTCTCGTCCTTCGGACGAGGTAGGAATTGCTTTATATCCGCGAAAACTTCGGCAATGGAGTTGTGCATGGGGTGAAGATATGAAGTTTTTATGTCAGGTCGGAAGACCTGACACCGGAGGAATGGACGACCTGACATTGGAAGAACGGAAGACCTGACATTGGGAGTGGAAGATCTGCTTTTTTTGCATAGACGAAGTCGGGAGACTTCGCCTATCGTTAATTGTTTATTTTTAAGAAAAATCGGTTCGTAAAAAATATTACATGAAAATTGTAAAAGGTAATCTTATCAGCCTTGCCCAAGAAGGGCATTTTGATGTTATTATTCATGGATGTAATTGTTATTGTGCGATGGGTGCAGGTATCGCAAAGCCCATTAAAGAAATTTTTCCTGAGGCTTATGAAGCAGATAGGAAAACCATTAAAGGGGACAAAACAAAACTAGGCACCTACTCATCCGCTGAGGTAACAACCAAACACGGAAAATTAATCATCATCAATGCCTATACCCAGTATAATTGGAGAGGACGGGGACGAAAAGCGGACTATGATGCCATCCGTTCCGTCTTTCAAAAAATCAAGAAAGATTTTTCCGGTCTGCGGATTGGTTACCCGGCTATCGGTGCCGGTCTTGCCGGTGGGGACTGGTCCATAATTTCTGAAATTATCAAAACAGAGCTGGAAGGAACGGACCACACTATCGTGGAATTTTCAGGACCA
>JAHDDF010000619.1 GCA_020629475.1 Saprospiraceae bacterium | reverse complement strand
TAGGTAAACCTTGAACGTCCAAGTCCGCTTGAACTTCAAATCCTTCGGAAATGACTACGGTATAATCCACGGTTCCTGGGGAGCAAACCACTTGGCTAGCCGGCGTGACATCAACGGAAAAATTACATGCCGCTGCTTCCTTCCCGTCAATAAACATAGCACCGGTATTATCCGGGTCAAGCCAAGAAGCAAGACTGGATTCCGGTGTTCCGCCACCTGTCCAACTAATATATACCCTTCCATACCAATCCGGCAAATCATTTCCGCATGCCGCACTTCCACCATGTAGCTGCCCTACGATTCTTTTGTTTTGATCAAACAGAGGTGAACCGGATGAACCGGGCTCGGTTGTTCCTAAATCCCAATCCTCTACTCTTACGTGTGTAGCGGAGGAGTTAGGTGCATTACTAAAATAAAAGGTGATGGAACAGGCATCATCCTCAAAAGAGATTCTTTTCTCGTCCGTATTGGGATGATGAACGGCAATCGCGGAAGTAGGCGCGGTATTCGTTCTATCCCAGCCCGCAAAAAAAGCATTTGCTTCTTCTACAACCGGGTCGTCCAATTCTACTAAGGTGAAATCCGAATTAGAATATCCGGATCTGAATATGGCTCCTGAATTCGAAACCGCAAAAGAGCCGTCACCTCCTTGTCCGCTAGATGCTGAATTGGGAGGACGGCAAAAGGAATTTTCGTAATTCCAATAAACTACCATAGTAGATGCCAAAACGGTATTCAAACCACAGTGATCCGCAGTCAAGAAAAAAGGTGTGCAATCCTGGCGAGTATTATTTATCAAAGCCCCGGAACACGCCAAGAATCCTCCATAGGAGTATACCGCTGCGGAGCGGATAATATCCCTGTTTTCGTCTACTTCGGGATAACCATCCTCGGAGCTACAAGCAACGTCCAGATTACAGGCACCCGAAAGTAAGGATTGGAAATTCTTAAAACCGTGACTCACTCTTCCTAAACGAAAGTCAAGGGAATTCCTTCCTTGGGAAGAGGAAACTCTTATTTCGATAATTACCTCGTCCGATTCAATAATCGGGGTCCAAAATTGACCGTGAGCATCATTGTCCAAATGCGTATAAGGTCCTAGGCGCTTTGAGCCATCCAAGGAAAAAATTCTCAGTTGGGCTCCTTGGGGAAAACGGAATTCCGTAAATCCAAAATTCAAGGATTCCGCTCCTTGGGATTTTATGCCCAATTGCCATACTTGATTACCCCATCTATCAACGCTCCAAATCCCGTGGGATTCCGTGGTAACATCAACATCAAACGGTTGGGCAAATTGTGCAGGACGTCCCTTGGAGGCATTTTCTTCCTCCCAAGCGATCATTGCTGCATTGTCCACGGAAGGCATGATCATAAAGGGAACATCACTTGAGGATTGTGCCGATAATCCCAACACTATTAAAAAACTAAAAAACAATGTGGTTAAGGTTCTTATTTTCATCTGTCCTTGAAGTTAGAGAGGCAGGAAATTTTCTCCTGCCTCAGTTATTGTTCGATATCTATTTATAAAATAATTAATCTCTCAGTCCTGCTGCTTTGCCCGTCATTTAAACGAAGCAAGTAAATACCTTGAGGAACATTATCTACCGACAACTGCTCCCTTTGACCCGTAACATTGAAAGACTGAAGTAGTTTTCCGTCTACGGTAATTAATTCCGCTTGTAAATTCGCTTCCGGCATACCGGGAAGCTCAAGTACAAATGTTCCATTGGACGGATTGGGATTAATGGAGAAGGTGGGAACTGTTATCTCATCATTCGCTACACCGTCACCCGTCGTACAAAGTCTCAACTCCCAACCAAAGAGATCTCCTCCGTCTTGGAATTCCGTATCCTCTACGGTCAAGGTCCAAGTACCTGCCGCATCTTCCC
>JAHDDF010000618.1 GCA_020629475.1 Saprospiraceae bacterium | reverse complement strand
CTTTTCCTTTAACACCGATACTGCTACCATTCCACTTCAGTTCCACGGCGCTTGCAGCATTATTCCTTTCCACGTTGGCTACGGAAAAATCATATACACCGGGCGCGGAAGTTTTTGACCAAGAGATTGGTAATTTATTCCCTCTTTGTCTGGCCGAAATAAAGTTATTCAGGCTTCCTTCCTTTACGACATCATTAAACTGTACAGTCCCTGTAACGAAACGAGCCACGGCTTCCCCTTTTTCCTCGGATTTAAACCCGTCGATTAATACGTTATAGAACTGCTCTTTGGTCCTGAAATTAAATTCGAAATCGGAAGAACCTCCCTTCAAATTCGAGAATAATTCCTCTAGGTTTACGCTACCCTTGAATTGTTTACCGGGCTTCATGAGCTTATCCGCCTTGAATGAAAGGGTCTTGTCGTCCTCCCAAACATACACCCCTTTCATAGCCGGTGTAAAACGAAGGATGGGACGTTTCTCCTCCTTGCCTATCATATCATCCCCTACCATGGAACCATTGAAACGCACCTTCACCGGATCAGCTACGGAAATAGCACCCGATGTATAAGCATAAACATAGTTCCCGATGCTTTCGGGCATTGGTTTTGCCGTATTATTGGTATCACAGGCAAAAAATAAAAGGCTGAAAAAAACCACGGGAATAAAAAACCGTTGTAACATTGCGGCTCGTGACTTGGATGTTTTCATTTGAATTTTGATTAGGGGATGCGTTCAAGCAATCCGGTGTATGTAGTAACGATGAGTAGTAAATGGTTTTCCTGTTCGGAACGCATTTAAAGATAGCCATTCCCCTTTTTCCATGAAGTGAAAACACCATGAAAACGAGTATTCGTTGATGTTTTTTTATTATTCGTAGCCCAAATGGAAGCCCGTTCTTGTTTTTGGGTAAAAAATATCTTTGATGAACGATTGGTTGGCGATGTTTCCCTTGAAATTAGTGGTCTTCCCCGGGGAGAACCTGAACCTTCATATTTTCGAGGAGCGGTATCGGCAATTGATAAGCGATTGCGAGGAAGAAGGCATACGGTTCGGGATTCCGAGTTTTACGGACGGGAAGGTTTCCGAGTACGGAACCGAAATCGAATTATCCGAGGTTTCAAGGAAATATCCGGGTGGGGAATCAGACATTAAAACCCTTGGCATAAGACGGTTCAGGGTCTTGGATTTCCGGAAAGTTTCCGAAGGCAAACTTTACGGAAGTGCTTTGGTGGAATACATCGATGAGGATTTGGTAGGAGATGCTTCCATGAACTACCAGATTATTGAAAGGGTCAAGGAGTTATTTGAGGTGATGAACATCAAGAAGGATATTAATGACGACCCCTCTACCTTACAAACCTTCTCCCTAGGGCATCATGTAGGATTCAATCCCGAGCAAGAATACGAGTTCCTTTGTCTTGCCAATGAAACGGAACGCCAAGACTATATGCTCAACCATCTTTCCAAAATCATCCCGCCCGCTAGGGAGATGATGAAATTGCGGGAAAGGGTAAAGATGAACGGACATTTTAAAAACATCATTCCGCCTAAGTTTTGAGTGCATTACTATCCCTCCATTATTTTCCTTCCGTGCAATGGTTCTCTAAGGTGTCCCAAGGGGATTTCTTGATTGAGGCACAAGAGAATTATTCTAAAGGAAGTTACAGGAACCGTTGTCATATAGCCGGACCTAACGGGGTTCAACGCCTTTCCGTCCCTCTTGCGAAAGGCAAGCACCAGCAAAGCCCTTTCCGCGAGGTAAAGATGGCGTTTGATGAACCTTGGCAAAAACTGCACAAACAGAGTATACAAACCGCTTACGGCAATGCCCCGTTTTTCGAATATTACGGAGAAGAAATCCTTGGCTTATTCGAATTTAAAACCGACCT
>JAHDDF010000617.1 GCA_020629475.1 Saprospiraceae bacterium | reverse complement strand
AGAATAAATCCCTTTTCCTTACCTTTACCCTCCCATGTACAAAGGCAAGAAAATAGTAGTAGTCATGCCTGCTTATAACGCGGGCAAAACCTTGGAGAAAACCCTCCGTGAAATCCCCATGGATCTAGTGGATGAAGTCATCCTGTGTGATGATAAATCCAGCGATAATACCGTTCTCCTTGCCAAGGAACTCGGAATAGACCATGTCATCGAGCATGAGCAAAACAAGGGCTACGGCGGCAACCAAAAATCCCTGTACAACAAAGCACTTGAAATCGGGGCGGATATCGTAATCATGGTTCATCCGGATTATCAATACACCCCGCTTTTGATCCCGAGCATGGTCAATATCATAGGGGAGGGCTTGTACCCGGTCGTCCTCGGATCAAGGATATTGGGAAAGGGCGCATTGGCAGGCGGGATGCCATTGTACAAGTACATCGCCAACCGTTTCTTGACCTTCAGTCAAAACCTACTCATCAATTACAAGCTGTCCGAGTACCACACCGGCTACCGTTCATTCTCCAGGGAAGTATTGGAAACCATTTCCTACAATACCAATTCCGACGATTTCATCTTCGATAACCAAATGTTATCCCAAATCATCTACCACGGTTTCCATATTGGGGAAATTACCTGCCCCACGAAATACTTCGAGGAAGCATCATCCATTAACCTAAAAAGAAGTACCCAATACGGGCTTGGCGTGCTTGGAGTTTCCGTCAAGCATTTCCTTCAAAATATCGGTATCGGAAAATTTAAGATGTACAGGAAGAATGAAGAATTAAAAATGAAGAATTAAAAATTAGTCCTTCCATTTAATCTTATATCTTACGTCTTAAATCTTACATCCTCTTGCTTCGTTTCATTACCAAAAGGCTGTTGTACGGGATTGGCGTCATGGTGGCGGTGGTGATTTTGGTATCCTCTATTATTTATAATGCCAATGTAGACCCCGCGGATCTGACCTTCGGGCAGCGGGCGGATGCGGGCTCCGTGGAAGCAAAACGGCAGGAGTTAGGTTTGGATCAACCCATTTACGTACAACAATGGCGCTACTTGAGGGACGTAAGCCCAATTGCCAAGGTGCCGAATGAGATGAAGGATAAATACGCCATCCTTTTTTCCGTCCCGATGGGCGAAAGCTCCTTGGTCTGCAAAGCACCCTATTTGAGGGAATCCTACCAATCCGGGACGCGGGTGTCCGAGATATTAGCGCAGAAAATTCCAAGGACGGCATTACTCGCTTTCCTTGCCATACTCCTTGCTACCATTATCGGGATTATCCTTGGGGTAATTGCGGCATTGAATCATAATAAATGGATAGATAACCTAGCCGTGGTGGTTTCGGTTTTCGGGTATTCCTTGCCGAGTTATGTTACCGCCATGATTTTGGTTTTGGTTTTTGCATATGCTTTAGGTGAATTTACGGGGCTCAATATTACCGGAGGTCTCACTACTTTAAATGATTCCGGTGATGAAGTCATCGTTTGGAAAAACCTCATTTTACCGGTCATCGCCCTAGGGATTCGTCCGGTAGGAATTATTACCCAATTGACACGTTCCGCTATGTTGGACGTCCTCGGACAGGATTATATCCGTACGGCAAAAGCCAAGGGTTTATCCACTTTTAAGGTCAATTTTAAGCATGCTTTACGCAATGCCTTAAATCCCGTTACGACCTCCATTACCGGTTGGTTTGCCGGATTTTTAGCGGGTGCTTTTTTCGTGGAAAACGTATTCGCGTACGATGGTATGGGCCTGGAAACCATCAAGGCATTAAATACTTACGACGTCCCGGTTATCCTAGGCGTTGTACTTTTCTTTGCCCTCATTTTTATCATCATCAATATCCTCTCCGATGTCCTCTACGCTTGGCTGGATCCGAGAGT
>JAHDDF010000616.1 GCA_020629475.1 Saprospiraceae bacterium | reverse complement strand
TTTCAGCCTTTTCTGGGTTTATTGGACTTTACATGGTTTTTCGGATTTCTCTTTGCCTTTTTCAGGTTTTCCTTCTTGGGAAGGAAGATGATTAGACGGGGTGGCAATCGGTGTTCCTCCTAGGAAACCGGTATTTTTCTTTCCATCCACGAAGGACTCGTTACACTTCGATAGTGCATCATTGATTTGTGAAGGGGAGTAGGCGGAATTCCCGCCACCTAACACCACGTTTGCCTCGTCCAGTAAACGATTAACCGTCCATCCTTGGAATGTTCCTTTTTGGAGTTTAAGGTTTCCTAACTTCCCGTTTGAGGCACCAAAAGAGGATATCGAGTTGTCAAATCCAACCGATAGGGTTAAAGCAAGCGTTTGCGCCGCTAAATTGTTCCCGATTTTGCTAGGATTTACCGCACTTTCTTGAAGGGCTTCCGACTTTCCGCCGGAGGGAAGGAAATCAGTAATAGCCTGTGCATGCGTAAACCGTAAGCTTTTCCCGCCTCCGATGTATATCCCGCTAGGAAAGGCACGATTAAAATTATCATGAAGGAATCTTCCCGGATTATTCCCGTTCGGATTACTTCCCCAACCACCCTGGGTTTGGGTTCTGAAATCGCCGTTGGATTCATCTTCCGGTATTTCGGGAAGGTCGTTGCCGGGTTGTTCCGGTGTTTCGGGGTGCGGTTTTGGAGGAACCTCAAGTTCGATTTCCGTTTCCACGGGTTTGTCATCCTCAGGTTCTTCATCTACCACCTCAACATCCGGAGGGGTGAGAATCTGGGCTGAAGAGATGCCGCTAAAAAGAAGCAGGCTACCAATCGTGAATATGATGCTTAGGTACTTCATGTTTAAAGTATGTTGGTTGGTACCAATGTAAGGTGGGAACCCTATTCGTTTTGTTATGCTAGGGTTAAAAAAAATGCTTGTTTGTTAATTCGTATTTACAATAAACGAAGTGATTTCCTTGACGTACTTAAAAATATCCGCCTTATAAAAACCGACGGAGTTCATGCATCCGCATTCAATGATGTAATACTCGTGCGCTCCGCTACATTTGGCGATATCCATGGTGAAAACCGGATGCGGGACATACTCCTCCATCCGGTTTTTTACGAATGTCAACATCTCTTCGGGAATATCATCCGCGGAGTGGTATTCCTCGAAGTTTTTGAGATAGGTGCTACTCGTTATGATTTTTCCATCAACAATAAAATTTCGCCATTCCTTTTCAATATGATACGCGGGCCCTGCTAGAATCATGGTGTCCGGACCAATATCCACTGCCCGGGTATCAAGAATTCTTTTGTACCACGCCTTGATATCCCCGAAGGTTTGCACCATTCCGTTAAATGCCTTGGAATCCGCATCGGGGCGTATAAAGAATTGCTCTTGGTCGGGGTGGTTTTCTTGAACGAAATCGGAAAACTTCAAAACCTTAGCTTCAGAGGATAAAACATGCTTACCCCATTGCTTGATGTAGTTTTCCATCCTAAAGGTTTCCTCATGATAAAATAAACCTTTAGGCGCATTCAAATCCTTGTAAATACGCTCCATCAAGGTAGTGGAGCCGTAGTAAATGTTTTCAAAATCATCACCTAAGGGAATATCCGGTAATTCCTTGGAGAAGGGAATTACGGTAATTAATTCATAAGGAATATCCAAGGTCTTGCAAGCATCTAACATGGCTTGTCTATCCTTATGTGAAAAGTTATTGTCTTGGATGATCCAGCGGGGTGTTTTCATACTTAATGAAATTAATACTATATTGATGTTCTAACAACTTTACCTATCCGATAGGTAAACCCTTTTTTATAACATGTTAATTCCAAATTCATGAAAATGAAAATCCTAAAAACGGTCAAGAACGTGAAAGTCGTAAAGAAATCCACCGCCAAG
>JAHDDF010000615.1 GCA_020629475.1 Saprospiraceae bacterium | reverse complement strand
TATTTTAGAGGAGCACCTAGTTGAAAATCCAGCAACAGATTTGCCTATCAAAGCCTTAAAATTTATTAATTGGTCTACGAAAATCATGTTTGATTTTAATGAAATACAATATGCAACAACACCAAGGAAACCAATAACCCAATCCCAGCCCAAAGTACTTGAGGTGAAGCAGCTACGAAGAATTCTTTCCATCTCCTGAAACCGAGTACGCCGTAATCCTCTTCCTTGTCCATCAAGGAAAGAATGATATTCGGCAAAATAATGAGCCATAGCCCAATGAGGATAACCCACATCGCACGGACGAAATAATTCATTTCCGGGAATATGTTGGTAAACGTAAACTGCAAGGCAACCGTAGCAAAGAAAGCAACGGCGGGCAACCACTTCTGCTTTATTACCATAAATGCCGCCGCGCAAACGATAACCACCAAACCGCAATTGATATAATATCTCAATTCATTTAAGGTATGCGTAAAGGCGGAGGTGGAATCCGCGAACTTATAAATCAATAAAATCATACCCGTCATGATACCCGTTACCAGGGTCACGAGAATGGTTCTTCTACCTACACGTACCATTTGCTCATCCGTAGCGTCCTTGTTGATCCAACCCTTGTACATATCCACAGAGAAAAGGGTAGCCAAGGAGTTAAACGTGGAATCTACCGTACTCATCAAGGACGCGAAAAGCGCACAGAGAATAATTCCTCGTACTCCGGTTCCTAGGTATTCTTTTACCAAATAAGGAAAAGTCATATCCGGTTCCGCCAATGGATTATCCGCTAGGATTCCCGCCAAAGCAATTCCGGGGATAATAATGATGATCGCCATGAAATATTTCATCACACCACCTACCAATAAGCCGACTTGTGCTTCCTTGAGGCTTCTTGCCGCCAAGGAACGTTGAACCACGGTTTGGTTGGCGCACCAATAATTGATATTCAACAGCGCCAAACCGAACATGAAGGTCCAAGGAAGTTTCGGGTGATCCGCAGGTAAATGGAGGTGCATCAAGTGATCGGTTTCAACATAACCGTCACCCCATTTTAACTGACTGGGCGCATTGTATAACTCACTCCATCCGCCTAGGTGATGAACTGCCACAAAGGTTATAACAGTACCTCCAATCAAGAGAATGGAAAACTGTATAATATCCGTTTTTACAACGGCTGCAAGCCCGCCTAAATAGGTATAAACCGCGGAGAAAACCCCTAGGAAGATAAGGATAGCACCCGCCCTTACGACCCTTGGGTTTACGGGTTCTCCTGCTAAGATTTCAGCGAGGGGGTCAAAGGCTCGGTTCAAGAAGGTAAAGTACTCGCCAAAGACCAGTTCCGCGGCGTATGCTCCCCAAAACAAGGCGGCTCCTAGACCAACGGTTGAGAACAATACCAAGGACGCGCCTGAATACACATAGCCCACCGTAGCGCTAAGTCGTTTTTTGATGAACTCGGTAATCGTAATAACCTTATCCCTCAGGTAAAGGGGTACGAAAATGAATGCCGCCATGAAAATCCCTTGTACGGCATTGATTTCTAACTGCGCTTGCGCCAAACCGAAGAGGTAGGCACTACCCATCATTCCAAGGAATTGATAACCTTGTACATTGGTAGCAATGGTCGAAATCGCGACGGAGTACCATCTCAAATTACGGTTACTCAAAAAGTACTCCTCCTTGGTTGCTTTTACTCCTTGACGCCCTCTGAGCGCCATAGCCATAATGGCAACAAAGTAGATAATGACGATTCCGAAATCTATATGCATGATGAGATTTTTAGATGGCTAGACTCATAGATTTTTAGACAATTAAATCTAGGCTATACTAAGCAATCGTGTTGCTCTCTATTCGAATAGGTCAATTGTCTAAAATATTGCTAATCAGACGTATCCCGATA
>JAHDDF010000614.1 GCA_020629475.1 Saprospiraceae bacterium | reverse complement strand
AGGAATTAAGAAAATAAAAAAGGGAAAGACGAATCGTCTTTCCCTTTTTTATTTTCTTACCAACTCAAGGCCGGGCACCTCACTCGTCTATGTGGATTATTTTTCCAATCCACCAATTGAACCACGGAAAACTCCGGTCCTCCCCTACCCAAACTCGCCAAGGCAAGACTTGAAGTATTGATATCATAACTGAAAGTGAAAGATGTTTTCTGGTAATTCAAACGGACGGCGGCTACAATGGCGTCAAAACCGGATAAGCCGTCGAACTCAAAATACCAACGCCCCCAAGCACCTAAATATACGGCTAGGTCCTTCTTCTTTAAGTTAGGGGCAATGGACTTAAATCTCCAAAAAGTACCGATAACAATTTCCCTGTGCGGCCCTTGATCAACGAATACCGCACTCGGCATGATATTCATACTTTCGGATATCTTGAAATCGGCACCACCGTGAAAAATATGCCTGCGGTGAAGGGACTCTGCCGCTCCTTGATCATACAAACCGAAATTCACGTCCGGACGGTTAATATGAGCCGATGAAAACCCAAGATAATAAACGTGCCCCTTGAGTTTCATCTCATGGAACCAGCCCAAGCCCAAGGACCAATCCATTTTTAGGATATTATTGTCAATCCCGTTCATAATAGCCGGTTCCTCCTCAAAAGCAATAATCTTGGAGTAATCCACGGACTGCCCGATTACACCGAATTTACCGGCTACCGTAATCATCTTGCGTCCTTGGTATCCGTCCAAGGTTTTAAGACCGGACAAAGTCAGGTGGACACCGTAATTCCGGAAATCCAAATCACCCGCTACATCGGAGTATAATTCCAAACCAATCCCCATAGCGGAGGAACGCCTGAAAAAAGCCGGCGTTTTCATATCCACCGAGGCGTACATCGTCCGATAATTGGTTCCTACGGATTGCCACTGCGCCCTGAAATCCGCTATCAAACGCATATCCGCGTCGAATAGTCCGGTCATGGCAGGGTTCAACAACAAAGGATTCGCATGCGGGTGCGAAAAGTGGATATCCTGCGCCTTAACGGCAATACAGCATACCAAGCTTAATATTAAAGTTAAAAGTCTCCTCATCATCCTTACTTTAATATGGTTACGTTACCGACCTTCAGGAATTCCTCCCCGTCAAGACAAATACCGCGTATGTAATACGTATAAACGCCCGGGTTGAGATACTGCCCCCTAAAGGTTCCGTCCCATCGGTTATCGATATCCCGGGTCTCAAAAATTTTCTCTCCCCATCGGTTATAAATCCTAAGAAGATTGATTTCGGTTATCCCTTCGTAACGCAGTTCGAAATCATCATTGATCCCGTCCCCGTTCGGGGAAATCATGTTTGGAATTTGGAATACGCCGTTGGAACAATCATCACTTACGAATACCCTCACGATATCCGAGGCGGAACAGCCCCTGATATCCGTGGCATAAACCGTGTAAACGGTGGTTTGCTCCGGTTTCACCAATACTTCCGTGCAGTCGGCACAAATGATGCTATCCTGTTCATCCCGCCATTCAAAAGTGTAAACCAAAGGAAAACCTTCAGCACTTAGCACCACGGAATCACCTCGTATCAAATTCACGTCCTCTCCGGCATTTACCGTAGGGCCGTCATGAACCACCACTGTCGCGTAAGCATTAATCCATTCACCCTTGCAATTCAGCGTCCTAGCAATATAAGTCGTGGTACTTGTCGGGGATGCCATTGGGTCGGCACAATCATAGCAACTCAGCCCCGGCATGGGTTCCCATTCAATTTCCGAAACGCCATCCGCATAAATCCTTACGGAATCACCGGCGCATATCTCACCACCTTCCGCCCAAATATCAACATCGGGGGTGACCTCGAGCAGGGTATTTACGATACTATCACAACCGAA
>JAHDDF010000613.1 GCA_020629475.1 Saprospiraceae bacterium | reverse complement strand
AATGACTTCTAGTAACAATGGCGATTAGAATTAAAAACTAATCGCCATTGTTTCCCGATGTCCCGCATTAAAAATTAAAAACTAACCACCCCCGATGTAGCACACTTGCAGCGCGTCATCCATACACCCCACCCCTACAAAAATGTTATCTACATAGAGCATAACCATGCGACATAAAACACAATCAGACGCTACCACAAAATTATGATGTCTACGCCCCCAGGGGATGACAGCTACATCCCCTTCCCCTGAATTAAATACCGCCAATAATCCATTTTAATACCTATCTTGTTTTTGCCCGCCCAAATTTGCCGCCACCTTAAAATGTGTAACATGAAGTGTTTTACTTGTTTTTTATTTTCCGTGCTTTGCGCTTTTGCGCTTAACGGGCAAAATGGCCCCATAGATTTTGAACCCGACGGTAACGGAGCGGATTGGACTTGGACCGTTTTTGAAAACGACAGTAATCCTCCCTTGGAAATTATCGCCAATCCGGATCCATCCGGGTTGAACACCTCGGCTACCGTAGCCAAATTCACCGCACTACAAACGGGAATGCCTTTTGCGGGATGTGAATCCATGCACGGTGCAGGCATTGGTTCTTTTACCATTGATGCCGATAATTCCATTATCCGAATCCTGGTATGGAAATCCGTTATTAGTGACGTAGGTATAAAATTAGTCCGGGCGGATAACTGGTCCTTGGGTGAAATTAAGATTGCCAATACATTGGTGAACGAGTGGGAGCAAATTGAATTTGATTTTTCCGCCCACATCGGGAACACCTATGACCAAATCGTAATTTTCCCTGATTTTAATGCCCGTGCAGGTGATAATATCATTTACTTTGACGGCATCTACGGAGAGGAAGCATTCTCCAGCCAATTAACGGGTATCGAAGAAGCGGAGATAAGTCTTTCGCCTAATCCGGCTAAGAGTACCGTAGAGCTTCAATCCGATAAGATATTGGAGGAGTATCAAATTTTTTCCCTTGCGGGACAATTGATACGTACGGAAACCGTTCGCGGAACCAATGCCCAAATTGATGTTTCCGCCCTGCCCGTAGGAACCTACCTACTAAAGGCAATCAGCGAAGGACAAACCATCGTGGAGAAATTTGTAAAGCAATAAGATGGTATACTTTCCGGATCTTCTTGAAAATAAAAGGATCCGGAAAGATATATTTAGATTCCCTGATGCCCCGCATTAAAAATTAAAAATCCAACGCGATGTGGCGCGCTTGCGGCGCGTCACCCATACACGTCAATCTAATATCCTTCGCCTACACCAAACAAAAACATCTTTTGCCCATCTCCCCCGGATTCAATAAATTCGGGATATGAAACACAATCAGACACGACCACAAGATGGCCTTCGCTTGCACCGAAGGACCGCACTCCTAGCACTCCTCCTGCTCCTCACAAGCAGCCTAGCAGCCCAAACCACCATCAACGCCATACCCAACGGCGCATTCAGCAATTACCAAGACAGCTACAACTATACCTGCTGGAACGATAATTTCAAAACCGGCGGTATTAGCCAAAGGAATTTCATCAACCAAACCAGTTCCTACAACC
This sequence comes from Saprospiraceae bacterium, assembly GCA_020629475.1. GTDB lineage: Bacteria > Bacteroidota > Bacteroidia > Chitinophagales > Saprospiraceae > JAHDCE01. Next base: position 330 of record JAHDDF010000613.1, on the reverse strand, counting down.
TCAATGTGAATTTTACGGATTTGAGCATCCACAGCTTAAACCTCACCACCACGAGCCATGACCAATGTTCCGCCCTGGAGGAATTGAACTCAAACACCTTTAGCACCACCTACGCAGGGGATATCCGCTACGCCATTCTGCAAAACGGAGCCGGAGCCTATGACAAAACCGCTTCCCCTACCAATATGGGCGCACCGGATAGCCAAATGGCGGAATACGGTACTTGGCAAAACCGCCGTTTCGTAAGTACCAATTTCACCAATTCGGCTCCTATTGACACCTACTTCACCGGTGTTGAATTTACCAATTGGCACAGCCGTTTCCGCATGA
>JAHDDF010000612.1 GCA_020629475.1 Saprospiraceae bacterium | reverse complement strand
ATTTACCATCCGAGGTTTTTACGCGAACGAGAGGTTTTACGTTTCCCGGATTTACGATATCCATCCTAGCTTGTCTTATGGCTTGGGCGTGTTTATGGAAATCCTCAATGATCATGAAAGCCCCGTTCATATTTACCGATATTGGAACACCGAACGAAAACGAGGTTTCAATCAAACTTTCCTGGTACGGAACGACGGGAAATCCTATGAAATAAATCCGCTACGTTTCAAGAAGAGTACGGCTCCATTTTTCAAGGATAATGAAGCGCTGTACGCGGATATCCTTAACGGAAAATATAGGCGCCGGGATTTACCGAAAATCGTAAAGCGATATAATGATTGGTGGAATGAAAAACGGGAATCAAGGTTAAAGAAAGAAGAATAAAGATGTTTGAGGAAAAGGATAATAAGTTAGTAGCCGAATTTACCTTCAAGGATTTTACGGAGGCTTTCGGGTTTATGACGGAAGTAGCTTTTCATGCGGAAAAGCAGAATCATCATCCCAATTGGTCGAATGTTTGGAATAAGGTCGTTATTGAATTAACGACGCATGATGCGGGGAATGTGGTAACGGAGAAGGATTTTAAGTTAGCGGCTACGATTGTGGGGGTGTTTGATAAGTATAGGTAGTTAGGCTTGTGGTACAACCACAAGCCATCGCAACCACAAGCCATCGCAATATGGTAGATGAGATTATTTGCAGTAGTAATACCGTCCCTTTTTATATTCCGGATTGGGACACCAATCTTTTACATTAATAACAAAAGCCGTTTTATTAAATTTCTCTTTGATTTCTTTTAGTGCAATTTCCGCCTCGGTTCTCGTTTTAAATCCGGTAATTAAGGTTCTGTAATTTCCGTCTTTTACATAAATTTCAAAGTGCCTAACATCTAATCCGTATTTGTTGTGGAACCCGATGATTTCTTCTGCACGTTTTACTTCGAATTTGGCGGATTCTAGACCGGTGTCACTACCGGCTACGATACACCAATTCTCTCCCGAATAGTTTTGGATTCCTTGTCCCGTTTTCTCGTTGAGAAATTTATTTAAATTTTGTTCCGTATCGTAAGCGAGGGATTTTTTTTCATAATAAGGGAAATCCGTTTCGAGTTGTTTTTGTAGGAGTGTATCCGCAATTTCCATCGTAGTCAACTTCCCGTTTCTCCAGAGGGAGATGCTTGTCTCCGGAAAGAATTCCTCTATCCCGTCACTACCGTGGAAATATTGTCTCCAGCCGCGTGTAATGATATCTTTCCTTCCATCTTTATCTACATCTAAAATCCAACTTTCCTTTGCTCCAAAACCTCCTTCATAGGCATAAGCGTAGGATAGGTTAATGGTTTTAATAAATTGTTTTTGGTGGTCGTCGTAAATGAAATAATGGATGTGGTGCTCGACACCGTCCCCTTGTACTTCCCGGATAAGAAAACCTTCTAGATTACCTGAAATATAAAATCTGTGAGTGGCGAAAAAACGGGAATATTCCATTTCAATATCCGGATTGGATAAGACCATCCCACTTTTTACGATTGGGCTAAATTCATTATTAATTTCTTGTCCTTTAAATGGATATGTCCCCATTTTCGGGAGGTTGGCGGGTTTGCGACCGAAGGAGTAAACGTGAATGACGTCGAATTCTACTTCCGTAAATAGTAGACGGAAGGAATCCATGTTTTCTTGGGAGAAGGTCTGATTAATAGAAATGGTGAGGAGAAGGAGTAACGTGATAATGCTTCTTAACATAAAGGTGGAAATTTAATCAAATATAGGCTCTGAAAGGCGATCGTGCGGCTATAAAAACCAATCAACACCCATATAATAAACTGACTACCAGACAAAAGACAAAAGATGTAGGCTTTGATAGGCAAATCTGTTGCTGGATTTTCAACTAGGTGCTCCTCTAAAAT
>JAHDDF010000104.1 GCA_020629475.1 Saprospiraceae bacterium | reverse complement strand
AAAGCAGGGGGCGGCAATATTAATACATACCCATTCCCGGGCTAAAAACGGCTCACACTCCCCTATTGCAAGACCTAATTGTGGTGATTCACAATTTTCGGCATGATATTATCAAGGGTAGTAATATGTGATGTGTTTGTGGGTCTTTAAACCGAAATATAAACTACAATCAAAGTATATCCATTTGGCCCTAAAGGCCTAGACTACTTTTTTACTTAGAGAGCCGGGATACCTAGTGTTCCGGCTTTTCTAGTATAGGGTCATAAACAAGATTTGAGCAATCACGATTTTAGAAATCAAGGCTATCGGGAACACCATGACATAACCGAAAACAGGAATTCTATTTCCCGCCCTAGATGTAGCAAAATCAAGAATAGCGGGCTGGTTGGAAACCATTCCCATAAGGAAAGAGAAAGGCTTTTTGAGTAACTTATACCCAACCCATAAAGTGGTTATTGCGGTCAGGATGGAAATCACTGCCGAGGCGACAAATAGCCACAAGGAATCCACAGAAATGCTTTCCACGAATGCATGTCCGGAGTTAATCCCTATTGAGGCAAGCAATAAAATCAAACCGATTTGCTGTAAGGTAACATTTGCTGAATATGGCAATGACCAAACGATGGGACCTGTCCTTCTCAATGTACCCAGAATCAATCCCACAATGAGCGGTCCCCCGGCGTAACCCAATTTAAAACTAAAAGTGGGCCCGAATGATAGCTCGATATTCCCAAGGAATAATCCAAGCCCGATCCCGAGCCCGAAGGAAAATAAGTTAACCGTACTTGATTGCCTATATGAATCCCCGAACAACTTGGATAGTTCCTCAAGGTCCTCTCTCCTAGCGATAAACCGGATTCTATCACCAAGTTCAAGAACGGTATCTCCCTTGGCAAGCATTTCTACGTCTCCCCTTCTGATCCTGGTAATAATGGCATTATAATGCTCGTCTATCCTCAAGGACGCCAAGGTTTTGCCCACAACATCCGGATTTGAAACAAAAATCCTTCTAACATCGAATAACTCTCGGTCGTATTCCAAGGGACTATCCACCTTTTTACCGAGAAACGTCGCTACTTGCTCAATATCCTCCTTACTTCCGGCGACCATGACTATATCGCCGACACGGAAAGTCGAATTCCAATTGGCTAAGCTTTGCTGTCCGTTTTTCGTGTAAATTCTTCCAAAAGTGGCTTCCCATTGGTATTCCCTAATTAAATCTCTTAGAGGAATATCGATAATTGACTGATTAGTAACTTCTAAAGTGCAACTACTTAAACTCTCTTCGAGTGGAAAATCCTTTTTTAGCGCATCTTTTTCCTTGGAATAATCAATTTTTAGAATGCGTTCCATCAAAAGAATAGCTATGATACTTCCTAGGACACCCATTGGGTAAGAAAAGGTATAGGCAACCACGGCATCCTCAATAATTTCCTCCTTTCCCATTGCCCCGATGGAATTCACGTAATCAATCACCGCGGCAAGGGCAGGCGTATTGGTCGTACTTCCCGCGTATGCACCTGAAATGGTACCTGCGGTAAAACCGAACAACCACCAAAGGAATACGGCAATCAAACCGGAGAAAACCAGCATGGAAAGAACGAATCCGAAATCCTGTAGACCGTTTTTCTTGTAACTATTGAAAAAAGCCGGACCGGAACTTAAACCTATGGAATACACGAAAAGGACAAGCCCCAAGAACATGATAATATCCGGGATATGAAAGTCCTTGCTTAAGGCACCAAAGGCTAATCCCGTAAACAATACCGCCGCCACGCCTAGGGAACTTCCCTTAAATTTAATAGAACCTAACAAGTAGCCTAATGAGGCTACAACGAAGAGTAACAATAACGGATATTGGCTTAGGTATTCAATCATTTGACCTCCTTCAAGATTTTGGCGCAATTTGTGGTAATCCGCCTATGAGATTCAAGAAAATTCAAGATTAATTATCACATCACCTGAAACTTTTCCGGAAGGTCTGATGTACATTGACGTATGGATTTAATTATTGCCATAGATTATATAGGAACTCTTGTATTTGCCATCTCGGGTGTTTTGGCGGGTGTGGAAAGGAAATTTGACCTCTTCGGGGTATTTATCCTTGGCTTTGTTACAGCCGTTGGCGGGGGAACATTGAGGGACGTACTCATCGGATCTACTCCCGTTGGTTGGATGGGAAACGAGGTTTATATCATCATTATCGCGCTTGCCGTGCCGCTTTGCTACTTGGCGAAGAATCTGGTGGTGAAAATGAAAAAGGGCTTGTTTCTTTTTGATACGATCGGGATTGGCTTATTTACCATTCTAGGTTTGGAGAAGACCCTTTCGCTAGGGCTCTCCCCTATTATCGCCGTTATGATGGGCGTGGTTTCCGCCACCTTCGGCGGTGTGATAAGGGATGTTCTTTCCGGGCGGGTTCCCTTAATTTTCCGTAAGGAAATTTACGCTTTTGCCTGCTTGGCGGGAGCCGTTGTTTACTTGTTATCCAATATTTTTCTCAAGGAGGAAATCGCAATGTTGATTTCAATAGCGGTAGTGATTATAATTCGGATTTTTGCCATTCGGAAACAATGGTCCTTGCCATTTAATCCATAAAAAAATCCCTCGGCAAAACCATTGCCGAGGGATTTTTAATAGCTAAGGGTAAAAATTACTTACCTGTTAGCTTGTTGTACAAGTCAGTGTACTTTTTCAATTCAGCCGCGTCATTGTTGTTTGCCGCGATGGATTTCAAAGCACCTGCTGCACCAATGTGGTTGCCGTCCATAGCAAGGGTTTTTACGAAGTATGGCTTAGCTTCGTTCATAAAACCTTTTTGCTTTCCACGAAGCTCCTCGTACTTACGAAGACCCGCGCTAGTCATATCGGAATCGTACTTAGCGATTTCATCGTTCATGTAAGCCGCTTTGTTGAAGTACATGGCACCCATGTTGAACATAGCATCAGAGAAATCCTCCTTACGGATAAGTGCCTCGTTGTAGTACTTCTTCGCCTTTTCGAAGTGCTCATCACCTTTAGCCTTATCACCTGCTTGGTAAGACTCTTGGTAGAACTTATCATAAACGGTACCCAAAGCGAAGTAAAGGGAAACGTTGTCCGGCTCCGCCTTGATAGCGCTTTGTAACTTACCCTCTAGTTTTTCGTACTCCCCTTTTTGAAGGTGGTAATTGATTTCAGAGAAAAGGAAAGAAGCAACATCACCTTCGCAAGCCTTCTTACCCTTGTCAAGAATAGCGAAAGCGGCAGCCTCGTCCTCCTTGATGGTTAGGTCGAACAGCTGGGTGTAAGGAAGAGGCTTGTTAAAACCTTCATTTACCAATTGCTCCATGTAACCTTTTGCCATGGTAGGCTTCTTTGCGTTAATAGCGGAAAGGATGGCATTGTATTTCAATCCTTGCGCACTAGCCGCATCCAAAGTGGTACTCTTATTACCCTTGGAATCAAGAAGATCCTTCGCCTTGAATACCAAATCAAAGGAATTGAATGCACCTTCAAAATTGCTAGAGGAATAAAGGGCACTACCGATTTGGTCAGCTTTAGTAGTTAAGTTTACCAAACCTGCCATAGCAGCCTTTTGACCTTTATCCTTTTCGCCCGTGGAAACACCAAGTGCTTTTTCGTATGCATCGAATGCATCCTTACCGGCAGTCGGGTATTTAACGGCAGCGGACTCACCTTTTGCTGCGGCAAGCGTAATGTTGTTGAAGTCCTCGGACATCATGGCGGTGTAAACATCACCTTTTACGGACCAAGCTTCTGCCATGTTAGCCGTGGCATCATCCTTTAATCCGGCATTGATCAAATCCAAGGCACCGGCAAAGTCCTTAGCATTGAAAGCCTTCTTCGCATCCTTTACGGATTTGGGAAGCTTTTGGGCATAAAGGCTAGTGCCTACTAGCGCCAAACAAAAAACGGTCAAGAAAAAATTCTTCATTACGAATGAGTTTGTTTTATCTAATTCGACCCGAATATCGGTATTCGAATATATTTTAACAGTTAAGGTATTCGCAAAATCTTTTAAATAGCGTTAAACAGCCATTTTAAAACTATTCTACGGGTGTATCCGCTGCATCATTTGCATCGGTTTCCGGATTATCGGTTCCTTCCTCGGTGATATCCTCCGGTTCGGAATCATCTTTAGGTAAGACGGCAACATCCGAAATTTCGTCACCTTTATTCAAGGTAATTACCCTTACTCCCTGGGTTGCGCGACCAAGAGTCGGTAAGCCATCCACGGAAACACGGATACTGATTCCTGATTTATTGATAACCATAAGGTCGTTTTCCTCGGTAACTGCCTTTAGCGTTACCAGACCACCCGTCCTTTCGGTTACCTGAAGGGTTTTAATTCCTTTTCCTCCCCTATTGGTGATACGATATTCATCCAATTTGGAACGCTTACCGTTTCCTTTTTCGGAAATAACAAGAATATCCTTTTCCTCCGTTTCAGGATCAATAGTTACCAATCCGATAACGGCATCATCAGGTCCATTAAGCGTAACACCACGAACACCCGCGGCATTCCTACCCATTGCCCTTACTTTTTCCTCAGGGAAACGAATGGCTTGTCCTGATCGGGTACCCATTAAAATATGGTGGGAACCGGAAGTCAGCTTCACCTCAAGTAATTGATCACCCTCATTAATGGTAATCGCGTTGATTCCGTTTGTCCTCGGACGGGAGTAAGCCTCGACGGAAGTTTTCTTGATTACACCGCGTTTCGTACAGAATACGATGAAGTTATTATTCAGGAATTCCTCATCCTTAAGATCCTGGATCTTGATATAAGCCTTTACCTTATCATCCTTAGGAATGGAGAGAATATTTTGGATAACCCTTCCGCTTGAGGTTTTGGAACCTTCGGGAATTTCGTACACCCTTAACCAATGACAACGACCTTGCTCCGTAAACAAGAGCAGGTAATTGTGTGTGGTGGCACTGAAAATATGCTCAACGAAATCCGCATCACGGGTTTTGGATGCTTTGGCGCCTTTTCCTCCGCGACCTTGGGTACGGAACTCCGAAGTTTTGGTGCGCTTGATATATCCCAAGTGGGAAATGGTGATGACCACGTCCTCGTCAGGTATCATATCCTCGATACGGATATTTCCTCCGGCGTAATTAATATCGGTTCTACGCTCGTCACCGTATTTTTCACGGATATCGGCAAGTTCATCCTTGATGATGGCCCTTTGAAGCTCTTCGGAGGCAAGAATTTCCTTCAACTTCTTAATCAAAGCCATGATTTCCTCGTACTCCGCCTTGATTTTATCACGCTCCAAGCCCGTAAGCTTTTGAAGTCGCATATCAAGAATGGCACGTGCTTGGATTTCGGATAAACCGAAACGTTCCATAAGCCCGGTTCTAGCTTCCTCTACCGTTTTGCTGGCACGGATTAGCGCAATTACCTCATCAAGGTTATCCAAGGCGATCATTAGACCTTCAAGGATATGGGCGCGTTCTTCCGCTTTTTTAAGGTCGTACTTGGTTCTTCTAACGATAACCTCCAAGCGGAACTTGACGAACTCCTCAAGCATCTGCTTGATGTTCAAGGTCATCGGGCGTCCGTTCACCAAGGCTACGTTATTAATACCGTAGCTGGTTTGTAGCGGCGTGTATTTATACAATTGGCTCAATACCACGTTCGCCATCGCGTCACGCTTCACCTCAACCACGATACGGAGCCCCTTTCGATCCGATTCGTCGCGGATATCGGAAATACCGAGGATTTTCTTGTCGTTTACCAATTCCGCCATCTTTGCAACAAGGTTTGCCTTGTTGACCTGATAAGGAATCTCGTTAATGATGATACGTTCACGGTTATTTACCTCCTTGATTTCCGCTTTTCCACGAACCACTACCCTTCCTCTTCCGGTTTCGACGCCGTCCATACCGTAGATGGTTCCTCCTGTCGGGAAATCGGGTGCCTTGATGTATTGCATCAAGCCATCCACGTCGATTTCAGGATTATCGATTAGGGCAACGGTGCCGTCGATGACCTCGGTAAGGTTATGCGGTAACATATTGGTTGCCATCCCTACCGCGATACCGGAAGCACCATTCACCAAAAGGTTGGGGAATTTCGCGGGTAATACGGTAGGTTCTTTTAGGGTATCGTCAAAGTTGAATTCAAAATCAACGGTATCCTTGTCGATATCTGTGAGAAGTTCATCCGCTATTTTTCTGAGGCGTGCCTCGGTATAACGCATGGCCGCGGGGCTATCACCGTCCATGGAACCGAAGTTTCCTTGTCCGTCTACCAAGGGATACCGTAGGGACCAATCCTGTGCCATACGAACCATTGTGTCGTAAACGGAGGAGTCACCGTGCGGGTGGTACTTACCAAGTACTTCCCCGACGATTCTAGCGGATTTCTTGTGTGCTTTATTGTAGGTTAATCCCAAGCCGGACATGCCGAACAAAACCCTTCTGTGAACCGGTTTGAGACCGTCCCTAACATCGGGTAATGCCCTGGAAACGATAACGGACATCGAGTAGTCGATGTACGCTGATTTCATCTCCTCTTCCAAGCTAATGGGTATAATTCTGGATGTTGCCATTCAGCAGGTTTTGGTATGTTTTAAAATATCTGCAAAATTAATAAAAATCCTATGTAAAATGAAATTTTTTATCAACTTTTACGCTTGTGTAAAAGCTTGTTTTTCAAGGGGTTGGCTAGTGTTGTTTAGGGTTTCAAAAATGACTTTTCTATTGAATAAAATAATAATCCTTTGTTAAAACTTTTCAGGAAGCGAATGAAAACCCGTTACCGTTGTATTTTTGCACGTTATTAGCATGATCCCAAACGCCGATCGTAACGAATTTTAATGATACTAAGCATGAAACGTATTCTTACAGCACTCATTTTTTCTCTTCCGTTTTTCGTAAATGCCCAGCATTTTGATGCGGGTGTTATGGTAGGTGCATCCAATTATCTTGGTGATTTGGCGCCCTCTAGCTTCTTCGGGAGTTTGGGTGATACTAATTTTTCCGCAGGCGCTTTCGGAAGATATAATATCAATGATTGGGTTGCCGTAAGGGGGCAATTCATGTACGGTAAAATCTCGGCGGAGGATGCCAAGTCCAATGATGGCACGGGGGAATTCCGCGAAAATAGAAACTTATCTTTCCGGTCTAATATTTATGAGTTCGGATTAATCGGGGAGGTTAATATTCTAGGATACCAGCCTTATGCTATGTCAAGGACTTTTTCCCCTTATGTTTTTGGTGGCGTAGCGGTATTCAAATTTAACCCCCAAGCCTATTACGAAGGTACCTGGTATGATCTACAACCTTTAGGAACCGAAGGACAAGGAATGCCTGATGGTCCGGAAAAATATTCTTTGACCAAACTATCTATTCCTTTCGGTGGCGGTATCAAATATGCCATCAACGATAAATGGAACCTTGGATTGGAGATTGGTCTAAGAAAAGTGTTTACCGATTATTTGGATGATGTATCGACTACATACGCTGATCCCACGGCATTAGCGGCTAATAATGGAGAACTTGCTTTGGAATTGGCTTGGAGAGGTGATGAGCTTGACTCCGCGGCGGAATATCCTAATGTTGGTTCAGGAAGAGGTGACTCAACCAATGATGATTGGTACGTGATTTCCGGAATTACCGTTTCCTACAATTTCTTTGATAACGGATTGGCGGGAAGCCGTGGAAGAAATAGAAGAAGATCAGGTTGTCCTACTTTCTAGGATTAACTTGATTTTGGTAGCAAAAGCAGCGGTAAGGAGATTCTCTTTATCGCTGCTTTTGTATAATAGCTTTTGCTACTCTTTCCGAAGCCGTTTCTTTTCCTTGACGAAGAATTTCCTTTAGGTTTGAAACGGTTGTTGTAAAGGATTCAAGAGACTTAACGGTGGTTTTCTCCCTTAAGGTTTCCCTGATGTTTTCCGGTGTACAATCACCTTGGATTAACTCCGTTACTACGGGTTTGTCCAGGATTAAATTTACCAAGGAAATGTACTTCACCTTTATCAGGAATCGGGCAATGAGAACACTAAGCGAATTCCCTTTATAACATACCACCATAGGCACCCCAAATAAAGCAGCCTCTAATGTAGCCGTACCTGATGTGACAATGGCAAAATCAGCAACGGATAACAAATCATATGTCCGGTTAATCAGCAGCCGTGCCTCAAAGTTTCTGGTAAGTTCCTGATATAAGTTTTTCGATACAGATGTAGTTCCGGCAATGATGACTTCGTATTCCTTTAATTTTTTCGTGGCTTCCAGCATGAGTGGGAGCATTACGGAAATTTCCTGTTTCCTGCTTCCGGGTAAAAGCAGAAGAACGGGTTTATTCTTTTTTACGGGTTTAGGTTCGTGGGATTCTATCGCCTCCAAAAGCGGATGACCGACATAATCTACTTCGTAACCGTATTCCCGAAAGAAGGGCTTTTCAAAGGGAAGGATGGTGTATACCCTTTTGTTGTCCTTAGCAATCCTATGGACCCTTCCGGTTTTCCATGCCCAGATTTGCGGGGAAATATAATAATGACATTCAAACCCCTTTGAATTAGCCCATTTATTGATTTTTAAATTAAAACCGGGATAGTCTATGAAAACAATTTTGTCAGGGTTGAACCCAAGAATGGATGCCTTACATTTTTTTAAGTTTCCTAGAATCGTACCTAAATTGACAATGACTTCCGCAAAACCCATAAATGCCAATTCCGAAATATGTTTTAAGGGTGGTTTACCAAGGGCTTCCGCCATTTTATCACCACCCCAAAACCGGATTTCGGAATTAGGTTCTTCCTCTAAGATTTGCTTAATCAAATTACTCCCGTGTAAATCCCCGGATGCCTCGCCTGCTATGATGAATATCCTCATTAAAATCCGAGCAATCCATAATACCATGCCCATCCCAAAGCAAGGAATAATGTTACGATGCCGCATCCCCTTAGCATATAATCCCATCGTTTTCTTTGGGAGTATTGAAACGGGAATAGATTTAGGCAAATGGCCGTAATTACCCTGGTCTTTTCACTAATCTGGAATATTTCCCCGTTCTTGGTTACTAGCTCGAACTGCTGTAGGATGAGGTTAATCAAAAGCAACAATCCAAAACCGACAATGGGAAGTATGATTCCCACTAAGGCACCGAAGCCTATGGAATTCTTATTCATTATAGCTTATTAATTTCTTTTAAATTCCCTTCAAGCGCGGGATAACTCGTAAGGTCATGGTGTGCCGGTACAACCGATACATAGCCTTCGTTCAAGGCATTGATATCAGCATTTGGGTCAGGGTCATTGTTCTGGAATTCGCCGGTTAACCAATAAAACTTTCTACCCCTTGGATCTTCTACCTCATGGTAGGCTTCTACCCAACGGGCATTCGCTTGTTTGCATAATTTCATGCCCTTGTATTCTTTTAAATCCCCTTCAAGTTTCGGGAAGTTGACATTTAAAAGAAGAGCGCCTTCAGGTTGGTTTTCCAACATCCATTTGGATAAGGAAGATACAAAGGGCACCGCAGGGGAAAAATCCGCATCGTAATCAAAATCCATAAGTGAAAAACCAATGCTTCTAATGCCTTCTAATGATGCTTCCATGGCGGCTGACATGGTTCCCGAGTAGATGATATTTACCGAGGCATTGGAACCGTGGTTAATGCCGGAAACGGCAAGGTCGATTTCCCTTCCCTTCAGAACGACACTCCTCGCTATTTTTACGCAATCCGCAGGTGTGCCACTACATTCATACGCTTCTACCCCATCAAAAATATCACTCTTTTTTAGGCGAAGTGGATCATCTATGGTAATCGCGTGCCCTTTTGCGGATTGAGGAGAATCAGGTGCGACAACAACTACCTCCCCTATGGTTTTCATGGTATTTACCAGTACTCGTATGCCGGGAGCGGTGATTCCGTCGTCATTTGAAACTAAGATCAAAGGTTTTTTATCCATGCCACAAAGATATACGACTGCCCAATCTTAATGTCCATGACTTTGAATAAATTCCTGGGACATTTTCCGGAGGTCAGGGAAAAATTCAAGGAAGTCAGCTTGGAGTCCCTCAAACTGACGGACAATGCCTGAAACGGCAAGTTCGAAATTCCCTTGAAATTTTGCCCGTTTCTTGAGTCTTAGAAATGTCCCGTGCAAAGCTTCCAAATTCCCGTAATGCCGTAACCAATCATGTTCAATCATGGATGCTACCCTAGCGCGTCTTCTTTCCGGGATAAATTCCATATGATCAAGGATTTGCCCGTAAGATCTACTTGAAAAATCTTCTAATTTTTCCGTTGAGAAAGTATCCCAATTCAAACTGAGTAAGTGATCGTACAATACATCTACAACAACGGGCGCGTACTTCCCGTGCAAATCCCTTATCCTTGAAACGGAACGTAAAACCGAGGCGTGATTATCCGTATACGTATCAATTCTCCTATGAAGATCCACCCCGAATTTTATGGCATCCGGAAGTGCCTGTTTTTCCTTATTCGTGATTAAATCACCAAGGAAATTTCCCACCAAGATTTCCGCTTGATCACCACTTAGAAAAATATGGGCGAGATAGTTCATACCCCCAAGGTATGAGGACAATGACTTAATATCTATATTTGCGGCGTTTCTTTCGAAAAATTGATAGATATGTCCCTTAAATGCGGAATTGTTGGTCTGCCCAACGTCGGAAAATCCACCCTTTTTAACGCTATTTCATCCGGAAAGGCGCTTGCCGCCAATTATCCTTTCGCTACAAAAGATCCCAATGTGGGTATGATTACCGTTCCTGATTCCAGATTGGATAAATTGTCGGAATTGGTAAACCCCCAGAAGGTAATTCCTACCACTGTAGAGATTGTCGATATCGCGGGGCTTATCAAGGGCGCGAGTAAAGGTGAAGGATTAGGAAACCGCTTCCTTGCCAATATCCGGGAGGTGGATGCCATCATCCACGTGGTTCGTTGTTTCGAGGACGGGAACGTGGTTCACGTTGACGGAAACGTGGATCCCGAGCGAGATAAGGATACCATTGATATGGAACTTTTGCTCAAGGATATCGAGACGGCGGAAAAGCGTTTGGATCGTTTGAAGAAGAATGCCAAGGCGGGTGAGAAATCCGCTGTAAGGGCTGTTGAAACCGGGCAAAAGATACTTTCCCATCTTGAAGAGGAAAAGCCGGCAAGAACCCTTGCATTGGATGATGATGAAGTGGCACTTTTCAATGAAATGATGCTGCTTACCGCTAAACCCATCCTTTACGTTTGTAACGTGGATGAGGATTCCGTTCATGAGGGAAATGAGTTTACCGAACGGTTCAAGGAAAAGGTAAAGGACGAAGGTGCCGAGGTCATTCTTATTTCCGCCGGTATAGAAGCGGACATAGCCGAGCTGGAATCCAAGGAAGAGCGAATGGAGTTCTTGAATGATATGGGTCTTGAGGAACCGGGTGTGAACAAGCTAATACACGCGGCTTATAAGCTCTTGAACCTTATTACCTACTTTACGGCAGGTGAAAAGGAAGTAAGGGCTTGGACGGTTAGGAAAGAATCAAAGGCTCCCCAAGCGGCAGGTGTTATCCACTCCGACTTCGAGAAAGGATTTATTCGTGCCGAAGTAATCAAGTACGCCGATTATGTTTCCCTAGGTTCGGAAAATGCGGTGAAAGAAGCCGGGAAGCTTGGTATCCAAGGAAAAGAATACATTGTTGAAGACGGGGATATTATGCACTTCCTCTTTAACGTGAAAAAGTAATTTTCGGCTCTGAGCTACGCACCTTTGGCGCTTGTTTTGTCCTTTTACCCTGGTTCAAATCATTGTATGCCTCTCCGAGGCATAAGAATCTTAAGGACATTTTTGCCTCGGAGAGGCATACAATGATTTGAAGGTAGCTTGCAATATAAAATTAAGCGCCGGAGGTGCGACCTGTTATATTTCCTTTTGCTCTTGACCCGCAGTTCTGTCGTCCTTAAGTTTAAATGTCAGTACATCTAACATCTAGCGTCTAACATCTGAATGACAATATTTTAGAGGAGCACCTAGTTGAAAATCTAGCAACAGGTTTACCTAGTTG
>JAHDDF010000103.1 GCA_020629475.1 Saprospiraceae bacterium | reverse complement strand
CAACCCGTAGTCATACTGCCCTTGATTATGGGTAATAAATTCCCGTACCCAATCCTTATCCGAGGAAAGGATAAAGGGACGTTTGCCAAAAAGCTCCCTACGGACATAGAAAGATTCCGAAACAGGAAGCAAAAGCTCCTTTTCCCCAAAATAGTTTATCGTATTCTTCATGAGCCGAAGTGCGTTTATGGTACATCATCCATAAAAGCAGTCTTGTGTTTCTAATGCCTTGGCTTTAGTCCCTCACAGTGATTCTTAAGTAAACATACATAGAATTCGAAGGAAACGAAAGGACGAAAAAAAATTAAAGTGACAAGAAAAAAGCGCATAAAAACTAGGTTTTCATGCGCTTTAAAAAATTTTATAACGACGTTTACTTCAGGTAATTCTCCTCAAAGAAAGCGGCATATCCTCCTACGCCCTTATTCTTTAACACCTCCCGGTAATTGGTTTGGGAAATTACGTAAACGCTCACCTTGATGCCCTCGCCTATGGCGGCGGAAACATCAGGGGCCACCTTATTATAGTACTCCATGGCGTCCGCGCCTTTACCGAAACGCCTAACCACCAACATCGGGGTTTTGGAACTTGTCCCTAGGTAGATGCTATTGGCACGTAGATTAAGGCTTAGGAAGTTTTCCTTGTTATATGCGTTGATATTCTCCTTGGCTTTTTTCAAATCGTCCGCGGAATCCAAGACGGCAATAAAATAATGCGCCTTGTTCATATCAAAGGCGTAGGTTCCTTTGGGTCCTTTATCATCACCTACCGCATCTGGTTTGTTCGGATCAGTAGGCTTATCCCCGTCAGGTTTATCGCCCGGTTTACCGGGTTTAATCGGAGGTGCCACGGTAATTTTACCGCCCTCAAGATAACGCAGGATTTCCTTTGCCTTGGTTTGTTCCTCCGTGTCCGGATATTTGGCGATAACTTCCTTGAGCGCCGTTTTATAGGCGTCCTTACCATCGATACTACCGATACACATAGCCCCGACCAAAGCAAACTTGGGCTTGAGCTTATTCTTGTTACCGAACTTCACATCCGCTTCCTTGGTACGTTCCAATGCCTTCTGGTAATTACCTGAACGGAACATGGTATAGGTTTGATCATAATACTTGGTCAACTCCTTTTCTTGCTTATTGGATTCCGCCAAGAAATTAGGATCGTTGAGCACCCTTGCGTAAGTAGTGTTCGGGAATTCGTTGGTGATTTTATCGTAGTAATATTTAGCACGAGGCTTATTCTTCAAATCCGTATGCGCTAGATAGAGGTTATAATACGCCTCAAGTTTATCGGATGTATCCGGATAACGAGCCAATAAATCCTCTAGGGTCTCCACCGCTTTCCCGTGATTTTGGATCTTATCGCGGAAGAGCACGCCAAGCTTGAACATGGCTACGCGGATTTTCTCGTTTGCCGCTTTACGGGTTTCGTCATTGAAGGGAACGCCTTTGAAAACATCATCCAATTGTTCCTTGGATAAGGATTCAGCGTAATCCTCCTCGGACACTTCCTCACCAAAATCATCTTGGCTGCCTGAGGAACGACGCCAGTTATCTTGAAGCGTTCTAGAACCCCAGCGATTTTCGAAGGAACGCTTCCCTCTTTTTAACTCGCGGTCATTGTACGCGAAGAAATTACTCTTGGATGCCCCGAGCGTGTTCGTGGGCCCGCTTGCTATATTATTAATATCAACGGTGGTATTAGCGGCAGCCTCGGCAGCTTGCTTTTCCCTTTCCTTAAGGATTTTAGCCGCCAATAAACGTCTGTCCTCCTCACTCATCATCCCCACCGCCAATAAGCTATCTTGGGTTTCGATAATGGTAATATTCTCCGCGATTTCGGATAGGTTAGCGCTCATGCGCTCTACGCGGTCGCGGCGCTCATCCCCTTGGTTCATTACCACCAAAGTGGAATCAAAATAATTCTTGGAATTCACGTACTCCTCGGAATCATAATACAAGTCACCCAAAAGCAAATAAGATTCAGCTTTCTGTGCCTTGTTATCTATGTTGTACTTCAAGGACTGCCTTAATGCTACGATTGCCTCGTTCTTATCCTCCTCCTTCAAGTGGATTTGGGCAAGGGTAAAGTAAATCCTATCCCTATACTCCTTGTTTTTGGAGTCCTTCGCCATGCGGTTCAACTTGCGGATAACATCCGGGGAAGATTCCTTTCCCGCGGACCATGCGTTGGTAAGCATGCTTAACCTCGCATTAAATTCCATATCGTAGGCGGGCGCTAATTTCAATACTTGATTGAACCCGGCGTAAGCATCATCGGAACGCCCCGCCAATTGATGAATTTGGGCTAGGATATAAGTGTAGCGAGCCTTACTCTTTCTTCTTTTCGTTAGTTCGATTAATTCCTTCAAAGGCTCTACCGCATTCTCGTAATCCTTTCTTTTGAGGTAGCTGTAGGCTTTCACCTCCGCCATGTCATCAATCATGTCCTCATGGGTACGCTTATCGTTTTTCAACTTTAGCAGCACCAAATCGGCATCATCATACTTTCCTCTTTCAACAAAAGTTCTCGCCATCCATATCATACCGTCCTCGTAAGCGGGACGCTTTGTCAGGAAATACTTCTCAGGTTCTATTTCCCCTTTTTTCTTCTTAGACGATTTCTTCTTTTTCTTCTTGCGTGCTTGCTTACGCTTTTCAAGGGCATCCAAGTTATACTCACCGGTAAGGAACTTAAACGCCTCCTCGGCACCTTCGTAATCCTTTTGTAGGTAGCGGCATTGTCCCATCAAGAGATAACAATCATCCGTCCAATCCCCTTCGCGGTGTAATTTTACGACCACGGAAATTTTCTGGATGGCCGTTTCCATATCACCGTCAACGGATTTTTCGTTGTCGGTTGCCACATAGGGATACATCTCCAAAATACGGTTGTAATTATCCTCGTGCCCTTCGGAAAGACTCGCTACTGAGCCCTTGTATATTTCCTTGGCATTGAAGTAACCATTATAATGGGATGTCATGTTGTGGTACGTCCTTGATGCCAATGACAAATCACCCTTCTTCTTCTTGGAAACACAAGAGGAGAGGGACGCGGCAAACACCAATGCCAAAACGGCAAGGCAGACGACTCGTTCGGGAAGGAAATTTCTATTCAAAACGGAAAAACCTTTTTTCAAAAATTGATATTCAACCGGAAAACCGGCGCAAACCTTAAAAGGTATTGCAATGTACGGGAAACTATCATGCCGGATGCTTTTTTCAAGCCACGATAAGCCATTGACTTGAAACAAAGCGCAAATCAAGCATGACAATCCGATGTAAGCAACGTATTTTTACGCCTACGATTATAGTAAACGGCTCTTTTAATACGCAAAAGCAACGAATTACGCTGCATTTCGTCCTTGAAGTCATAAGCTGCAAGGATCATACACAAATTTACGAATGTCTACGGAAAACACGGAACAAGAGAAGTGGTGGGAAAGACTCCAACATACCTACAGGCTCGTCATCATGACGGACGAGACCTTTGAGGAGGTTGGTTCCTATCGCTTGACCCGTTTGAACATATACTTACTGATTAGCTCCGTGGCGGTGGTTACCTTCCTTTTGGTGTACCTCGCCATTATCTTTACGCCCTTGAAAAGAACGGTTCCCGGTTACGGTGACGTAAACCTAAGGGGCGAGGTAGAGGAATACTCAAAACGCGAGCAAGAACTTGAGGCAAAGTACATCGCTGATTCGATATATCTTTCCAGCGTAAGGCGCGTACTTACCGGTGATTTTGAATACGAGGATGATGTAAGGCTGGATACCATCGCGGGGGATTACCAAGATAGCGTGGCGGTAGTGGACAGGATTGCGGAAGACGAGGAATTGAGGAATGCCGTGGAACAAGACGAGCCCTTGGTGGAAGTAGCCGAAGATCCCGAACCCACGCAAGGATCAGGAGAGTTTTATGCCGACCGAAACATCCCCTTGGAGCAACTTTTCTTGGTTGCCCCTTTGCGCGGGGAAGTCAGTTATGCTTTCAAACCGGAGGAAGGGCATTATGGTGTGGACATCTTGGGTCCTAAAAATACACCTATCAAATCCATGATGGACGGCAAGGTCATTCAATCCGATTGGACTTTGGAAACCGGGCACACCATTGCGGTTCAGCACGCTAACAACATCGTAACTTTTTACAAGCACAATTCGACCTTATTGAAAAAGGTGGGCGCAACCGTAAAGGCAGGAGAGGCAATCGCGATTATCGGGAATACCGGAACCTTATCCACCGGTCCGCATCTTCACTTTGAGATGTGGCACAATGGATCTCCCATTAACCCGGTAGACTATATTTCCTTCTAAGCGGCATATAATTACTTCGTCCGCCATTTTAACCGGGAAGGGGTCGGGAACAGCATTGATCTCTTAAGAAATCGTTAAATTATTGTTTGCAAAAGTCCGAAAATCCAGAACCCGGTCATTTTTTACAAGAAAACGGGGGTGTTTGGGTAGCCACCGGGGAAATCCATGATTTCAAATACGCACTACTCCCGGAAAATTACTATTTTTGAAACCCCTGATGAGGGCTTTTATTCCATTGAGAGATAGGCAGTTCATTTTTACAAGAAAGATACGGAGGACGAATCACCTTTGTTTTTATAAAAAACCGACTCACGTATCTGGTAGAAATCCCGGAATTTTATTCCTTCCCTAACTCCTGTATGTCCAATTCATCGGGTAACATACGTCCGGAATTTATTCTGATTCCGGCAACATCTAAAACAGGAAATTACATGTTCGGTAGCAATAAGAACAAAGAAGATAATTCGGCGAAGCCGGCAAAGAAGGCCGGAGCCTCCCCAATAAACGCACTAAACAGCATCGTACAAGGCACAACCATTGAAGGAGACATTAAGTCCGACGCGGATATCCGCATCGATGGTGTTATCAAAGGAACCATTACTTGTAATGCCAAGGTAATCGTGGGTCCTACCGGTTTGGTAGAAGGCTCCATCAACTGTAAAAATGCCATGGTTGAAGGTAGGTTCGAGGGTACGCTTCACGTGAAGGAGCTGCTTAACGTACGTGAAACCGCTGAGATTAACGGTGAAATCTTTACCAAGAAATTGATCGTTCAGTCCGGTGCGGTATTCAACGTGACTTGTAAGATGGGTAATCAAGATTATGCCGCAGCAGGAAAACCCACATCATCAGCCAAAAAAATCGAAAAGCCGGTCAACGAAGCGGAAGGCAAGAAAAAAGCAGGCTGATAAAGCGCGGAAAGGGCTGGAAGCCTACTCCGAATTCCTAAGTTTGGTTTTACAAATGTTCTTCGTCATCCTAGGCGGGGTACTACTAGGTCGTTATCTGGACGGAAGGTTTTCCGCACCCGATGCTACGCCTTGGTTTACGATAGTATTATCATTAGGCTCTTGTACCTTCGCGATGTATTTAATGATATTAAAAAGCAAGAAACCGAAACAATGAATAATTAAGAATGAGCAATTAATAATTACCCCACTACTCATTCTTAATTATTCATTGTTACCTCTTCCCCACCATTACCGTATACATATTATCGTAATTTAAATATTCAATAGCGAGGCGCTGCAATTCTCTTGCATCAACGGTTTTAATTACATTAACCAAACCGGAAAAGAAATTTTCATTTGATTTATTTAAAATAAGCCCTTTCACGACATCGGAAGAATTAAAAGGACCATCCAGAGCGGAGAGTAAAGTTCCAAGCGTATAATTGCGCGCCATATTTATTTCCCGGTCAGAAATAAATTCCGTTTTTAATTTTTCGAATTCAACTTTTATTTCTTTTACCGTATCCTCTACATATTCATTTGCGACTTCGGTCGACACTAAAAACAAGCCATCCCTTCTCATAATATCAAGCATGGAATAAATGCTATACGTATAACCTTTATCCTCTCTAATATTCATCATTAAACGAGAACTAAAATATTCCCCTAATATTACATTAAGAAAATACAATCCCGGAAAATCAGGGTGATTTCGATCAAACAACCTACACCCAATCCTTATTGCGGTTTGAAGGGAATTAGGACGTTCAATAAATTCAAATTTATTTTCCCTTGGAAACATTTCATGAACCAAGGGATTTGTTTTTCCGGAAGGTATAGCGGAAGATAATTCATTCTTTAATGAACGAATCATTTCATCGCTAATTTTACCGCTTAATATTATGGTACAATTACCGCTCTTATAATGATTATTAAAATGTTTTTTTAAATCGCTTATTGATATATTACTAAATAAATCCTCTTTGCTATTATAGCCGTAAGGATGGTCAGGACCGAAAATATATTCCGTTACTTGGCGATAAGCAACAATATCATTTTTGGACAAATCCAGTTGCTGCCTTTCCTTTCTTTCTTTAATACAAGTAATAAGTTCTTTTTCCGGAAAAGCGGGCTCCGTAATTACGGATCTAATTATGGGTAATAATTCATTAAAATATCGGTTAAGCCCGTACATCGTAATGCAACTATCATCCAAATTACTCGGAACGGAAAGCGTGGCACCGTAATAATCTATTTTCTCGGCTATATCCTCCGATGAATATTTTTTAGTTCCCTCGCGCAACATTCGTTGCGTAATTGCGGATACTAATTTCTTGGATTCATGATATCGTCCGGCATCAAAAACCACTTCTAATTTAAAAACCTCCTTTACGCCGCCGTTAACCACCAAAAGGTCCGGTCCGGTATCGGATGGTTCATAAATATATTCGGGAAGGACTACCTCGCGAATGGGGCGCAACTCCGGCGCTCTACTACGATCCGTAGGCATAATTTAATTACCCTTTTCTATTGTGATTAGGAATACGCCTTATTAACGAAATACATTTCAACCCTACCCTTGTTCTTTACCTCAATTTTTCCTCTAGGGGAGCAATTAAAAGCATAACGAACCTTGTTGTAGGTATCAGCGGAAATATTCACTTTCCCGATTTCCCCGTTAGACTCCATACGGGAAGCGACGTTCACGGTATCACCCCAAACGTCGTAGGCAAATTTCTTATTCCCTACCACACCGGACACTACCGGCCCCGTATGGATTCCGATACGGGCCTCAAATGTGGGCAGACCGAACAATTTACGTTCGGTTTTATAATCCTCAAGGAACTCCTGCATATCCAAGGCGGCTTTTATCATGTCCTCCTCATGCTTACCGGATTTATCACCAAGGCCGGAAACCGCCATGTATGCATCACCGATGGTCTTGATTTTTTCAATACTCTTGTATTGGGAAATAATAAAATCAAAGCCCTTGAAGCAATAATCCAACTCCTTAACCAACTGTTCCGGCGAGAGCGCCTCGGAAACGGCGGTAAAGTTCTTGAAGTCGGAGAATAGGACGGTAACGTTATCGTGCTTCCTGGCTTTAGCTTCACCGTTTGCCTTTAGCTCTTCGGCGATATTAGCCGGTAGAATGTTTAGCAGCAATTCCTCGGAGCGCTCTTGCTCCTTGGCGATAATCGCGTTTTTCTCCGCCATCTCTTTTCGGGCACGGCTCTGGGAACGGTACGCGAAATAAAGGAAACCCAAAACCAAGGCGGCAATTATACCGCCCATGATTACGCCCTGCTGTATGCGTGAAGCTTTCACTTCCGCCATCTCGGCTGCTTCCTCCGCTTGTACCAATTCATATTTCACACCCTCGATCTCCATGGTCAAACGCTTGGTTTCACCCTCTTTGCGAGACTTTTCCCGGGCTACTTTTGAAAGTTCACTTTCCTTTTCCTCCAATTCCTTCCGGATATTCTCCAATTCGGCAGTGCTAACCCCGGATGATTCCTTTAGCTTGTCTTCCAACGTCTTTACTTGCTTCTTCAATACCCTCGTCTCACTTTCCAATTCGCCTACCTCTTCCTCCAATTCCTTTTTCTCCCGAATCAATCTAGCGGTACTCGGACCCGTGGTAGGCGTTCCGTTGTTCGTGTTTGAGGTATTGGAATTATTTGAACTCGAAGAGGAACCGCCCCCACCGGACAAGGTCGCAGCCGCACGTGGGGCGGTCACGTTCTTGATTTCCTTAATCCGGGTGATGTACTGCTTATAGTACTTCATCTCCTCCCTTGTATCAGGGCGGTGCCTTCCGATGGTTTTGGTATTGATATAAGCCAGGTTCTCCAAGTTATCCAACTCCAATTGGGTATAGCCCGCCGCCTTTGCCAATTTCAAACTTTCCTTAAATAAGGAAACACCCTTGTGGTAATGACTGGCATTCTTGTCCCTGTGGTTAGGGACCGTTTTCCCGGGAAGGTAGATTCCCGCGGTAGCCTTTGCCTCGAAATTTTTTGATTCCGCCTTGACGCGCTTATTGCCCGTACTGCTCGCGTACTTATAAGCATCCTTGGCGTATTGAATCGCTTTTGCCCGATCCTTTCTCAAGTAAAGCTCCGCCAATTGGTTATTGATCATTGCCTTATCCGCGTCACCGGCGGTTTTCAGCTTCTTCTCCAAAGAGGCGATATCTTGCGCGGATATCGTAAAAACCAAACAAACAAGAGCCATCGTCAGGCTCAAAAGGTATTTCATCATTCGCTGATTTACCGAAAAACGTAAGAGTAGTGCGTGTTGGGTAGATACCTCAACTTTACTAGGTTCCAATGCTAATTCTTTGCCGGAAGGCATTATTACTTAAAACCGACCGGAAATTTACGACTTTTTCAAGGGAAAGACGAAAAGAGCTGGATAAAGGAAACAATCAAGGCTTAATCCAGAATGGCTTTCTTTGCCGCCTTCATGGGAATACCGATGCACTTTTTCTCCATATAGGTCATCATACGGTCCAATAGTTCCTTGGTAGGCTCGTCCAACTCGTCCAATTCCTTACGGAATACCTCGTTCATCGCCTTGGATTTCACCTGCTTGATTTGCTCAGGAACGGCGCGCATGGCCACCTCCACCTCTCGTTCTAAATACAAGCTACGAAACTCCTCCAAAGCCAACTCTACCATTGCCTTTGCCTTGTGGACTTGGGTGCTGCGGAATTTTAAATTCTCGTTTGCCAATGCCTTCAGGCTTTCGATATCGATGTATTCAAAATCATAATCCGCCACCACATCCACGGATACATCATTAGGGATGGATAAATCCAATACGATTTTAGAATCCGTTTCACCCGCCAAAAGCAAAGGATAAGATTCTGAATTAATAACAGGCCCTGTGGATGAGGTACAAACCACCAAGGCATCAAAACCTCCTTGGTGCTCATGTAACCGGGAAAGCGGGAAAGCCTGCCCACCAAGGCTATCCGCCAAGGCTTGAGCTTTTTCCAAGGTGCGGTTATAAACGGATACGTTGGAGTAACCGTACTTTACCAAGAATTTAGTGAACAAGGCATTTGTCTGCCCGGCACCTACCATCAGTATCCTGGCATCATTCGGTAGCTGGGCGTCCAATAATTTCTTTACCGCCAAGGAAACCACGGAAACTTGTTTCTCGCCGATCCTTGTACCGCCGTACACTTGTTTTGCCGTACGGACCGTAGCGTCCATAGCCAAACGAATCTTATCGCCGGTAAGGCCTTCCTTCCGGCAAACCCCATAAGCCTCCCTAAGTTGGCGAATGATCTCGCGTTCACCCACCACCAAGGAATCCACGGAGGAAGCTACCTCGAACAAGTGACGCAATGCCGGTTCCCCTTGGAAAACCAAATAATTATTGCTTGCCGTAAGGGTATCCGAATCCGGGTAAAAAAAACGGGTAAAAGAATTCAAAAATGATTGATCCAAGAACGAGGAGGAATGAAAAAAGTAAGTTACCCGGTTACAGGTAGCCAAGTACATCAAACCATCTATACCCATTCTGTTCTTGAATCGCCGTAGCCGGGAATGAACGCTTTCCTCTCCGTCATTGGGAAGGACATAGCTACCGATATCTTTAAGATCGGCGCTTTTGTGGGTTACCGTTATTATTTTGTATCCTTCTACCATGTAAATTGCCAACGAAAGCGGTAAACGCAAAATTACGTCGGCAGGCATACTCGACTGTCATAATTCTGTAAACACTACCTAAAATTGGGTACGGAAATGACGTTCATTAGTGGCTTATGCCGTTAGAAAGGGGATATACCGGAAAACCGGAAAGAAATAAGGCTTGCAAAAGTGGCTTCTTGCTCAATTTTTAAACTATAATTTTAGCTTGCGATTTTAGTGAAATCCTTCAATTTACATATTGCGCTTGTTCTTTCTTGCCTTTTTTGCCTTACGGCAATGAAAGGGCAAACGACATTGAGCCTAGAGATCATAATTAATGACCAAGCCGAAGAATTCTTGAAGGAAAACAAACTGGAATACAATCCCCAGCATGAATCCCGGGATGCCCTCATGAAAGAATTGGCGAACTTCAGGCTCAAACTCGCCAACCTTGGCTACCTCACCGGCTCCTTGGATTCCTTGGTAACGGCTCAAACCAAAAACAGCGCCTATTTCAGTGCCGGTGAAACCTTTACTTGGGCAAACCTCATTCCCGGGGATATCGACGAAGAACTCTTGAACCGGACGGGATACCGTTTAAACACCCTCAAGGGTAAACCTTTCCATTACGGGGAATTGGTAAAGATGCAGGAAGCAGCCCTTGCCGCAGCGGAAAACAACGGTTATCCTTTCGCGGTGGTTTGGCTGGACAGCATTGAAATCAAGGATAACAATTCCATTTCCGCGAAATTGAACGTCAAGAAAAACCTTTACGTCACTTTCAAGGGCATCGAGATACAAGGGGAAGACGTGAAAATCTCCAACCGTTTTTTACAAAACTACCTCGACATACGCGCGGGGGAACCATATAGTTTGGAAAAGGTGAAAAACGTCCCGAAACTCCTGAGGGACCTGCCCTTTCTTCAAGAAACCCGAAGTAGCAAGGTCTCTTTCCGAGGTAGCGAGGCTACGGTCAATTTATTCTTAAAGAAAAAGAAGGCAAGTAAATTCGATTTCCTATTGGGTTTTCTACCTCGGAGTCAAGAAACAGGTTCAAGACTATTATTGACGGTAGACGGTATGTTCGCCACCCGGAATCTCCTTGGTGCGGGCGAAAGCATACGCTTGGAATTTCGGCAACTTAAACCGGAAACCCAAAGGCTGGACGTGGAGGCGGGTTACCCTTATATTTTCGGGACATCATTCGGGGTAGATGGTGATTTCTCCTTGTACAAAAGGGATTCTACCTTCTTGGATTTGGAGTATGATGCCGGTGTTTCCTACCTCTTTGATGCAAGGCATTCCCTCAAGGCATTTTGGCGGGGAAAACGGAGTTTTCTTCTCGTGATTGACGAGGATAACATTCTTGATACGAGAACCCTTCCCGAGAACTTGGATACCGAACTCAACGATTTTGGTTTGGAGCACAGAATCGAACGCTTGGATTACCGTTTCAACCCAAGAAAAGGATTTTCATTTACGACCCGTGCCTCGGCAGGATTCAAATCCGTAAAGACGAACAATAGCATCATAAACCTTGAGGACCCGGATGACCCGGAATTCAGGTTCGCCTCCTTGTACGATTCCTTGGACACAAGAACCGTCCAATATCAAATCGGGACGGATTGGCAGTGGTTTGTACCCTTGTTCCCGGAAGGTAGAGGAACATTTATGCTAGGGAACAAAACGGGTGCTTTTATCGCCCCTACCCCTATATTTAATAATGAACGATTCCGGATAGGCGGTATGAAAGTCTTACGTGGTTTCGACGAGGAGTCCGTGAACGCTTCCTTGTATTCGGTATTCACGGCGGAGTATAGGATTCTTCTTGGGCAAAACTCTTACGTCCACACCTTTTTTGATTATGGTTTGGTACGGAGTAAGACCCAAACGGAGCTTGTAAACGACACCCCTTTCGGTTTTGGGGCAGGTTTAAATTTTGATACGCGGGTCGGGGTTTTCGGGATTACCTATGCTTACGGAAAACAATTTGATAACCCTATTGATTTTAGGGCGGCTAAGATTCATTTTGGGTATATCAATTATTTTTAACCTTAGGCTCTGATAGGCAATCGTGTTGCTATCTCAGTTTAATGCCTTTGACTAAAAATCAAGATGTTAGATGTTAGACTCCGTTCTGTTACTTTAGTAAACAACTGTCTAATGTCTAACTGTACTG
>JAHDDF010000611.1 GCA_020629475.1 Saprospiraceae bacterium | reverse complement strand
GTTTAAGGCATTGCCTTATTTGAATATGAATCTTACCAAACCATTTTCATATTGACTTAAGAAAGTAAAAAAAGACGGACATAATCGGGCTGCGTGTAATGCCTTTCGGCATCGATAGGATTTGAACCTATAATTTCAGAAATCTAAATTCTGTGCGTTTACCAATTTCGCCACGAAGTAACGCAGGTTCCTCGGTACCGTCTGCTTTTAAAGATGTTAGACATGAGATGTTAGACGTTAGACTTTTTTGCCTAATTCTTTTCATCAAAACCAACACCAATTTTTTCTTATTTCAAATGGGAAGGAAACGTCCTTCGGGGTGCGACTACTTGCGGATATAAACCGCTAAAAATGAATGTGTAATAAGGTTCGCAGTCGCTCTTCTCTAACTGCGAACCTCCTTTGAGGTAGGACGTTAGAGAAGGTGGGTCATCCGCCAATCTCGCGGACTTTCGGGGGCTATGGGGCTAAAATCGAAGCCCTCCCCGGCAATCTCCCCGAGAATATTCTCGACGGAATCTTGCGTTTGATTATGTAAATAAAATCGTTTCACCTTCTTTCTTTTTATTGAAGTGATGTGCTTCATTGCGATGCACAACTATATAAGCGAAATGACATCTGAATCGTTCCCAAGGGTTCAATTATTTTTTATTTTTTTTGATTCTTATTTCAATATTAAATCATAAAACGTTCATTTTCAAATGTTTTTCCTAGGAGAATTTTTTGATCTTTTTTAATTATTATTTTTTACCCCTAGGGCGTTGCCCTAGGCTTTGCGCGTGTCGGTCGTTCCGACCTTGTTCTATCCTTCGCTAAAGCGAAGGATAATCGGAATTCTTTTTGCAGGAAACTTTTTTGCGGTTATTCATATTGAATCGAAAAACCTCATATTTGCAACTCTTATCTACAAAGGTAGATTTGAAGGGTCTGGCTGAGTTCATAGATTATCTGAATTTAGACATACTCTAATTGTAAGCCCTTGCTCTCGTATTGTGAGGGAATTGTAAACCGGGGAGCCTTTTCCTAGAAGTACATATATATAAGGTATCCCCATAAACGGATGACGATGATCAACATCACATTGCCGGATGGCTCCGTTAGACAGTATGAGGCGGGCAGCACCTCACTTGATGTTGCCAAATCCATTAGTGAAGGCTTGGCGCGTAATGTTATTGCCGCCGAGATAAACGGCGAAGTTTGGGATGCTACGCGTCCTATCACCTCTGATGCCGCTATCAAATTGCTTACATTCCGCGATGATGACGGGAAAGCCGCATTTTGGCATTCCACGGCACACCTTATGGCGGAAGCCTTGGAGGCTTTGTATCCGGGCGTAAAATTTGGTATTGGTCCTTCTATTGATAATGGATTCTATTACGATGTGGACTTGGGCGACAAGGTGCTCAGTTCCGATGAGTTTCCGAAAATCGAGGAGAAGATGCTCGAATTGGCAAGGCAAAAGAACGACTACGTTCGTAAGGAAGTCTCCAAAGCCGATGCCATCGCTTATTTCAAGGAGAAAGGCGACGAGTACAAATTGGAACTCCTAGAGGATTTGGAGGACGGAAGTATCACCTTTTACGAACAAGGCGGTTTTACGGACTTATGCCGTGGCCCTCACATCCCAAACACGGGAAGAATCAAAGCGGTCAAACTAATGAACCTTGCCGGTGCGTATTGGCGGGGTGATGAAAAGCGTAAACAGCTAACCCGTATTTATGGTGTTTCCTTCCCTAAAGCGAAGGAACTGAAAGAACACCTTCATTTGCTTGAAGAGGCCAAGAAACGTGACCACCGTAAACTAGGTGCCGAACTTGAGCTTTTCATGTTTTCCGAGAAAGTAGGTGCAGGTCTTCCGATTTGGTTACCCAAGGGCGCGGCTATCCGTTCCCGCTTGGAAAACTTCTTGAAAGAGGAGCAAT
>JAHDDF010000102.1:3108-12189 GCA_020629475.1 Saprospiraceae bacterium | reverse complement strand
AATCCTCATTAGCCAATTTGGATGGTCTATGGCTGCTTACGAATTATTTTGATAGCCTTAAAACCAAAAAATCATTAATAACGACGGAATTTAATTCGAAAGCACATTTCATGAAATTTCATGGTCATGTGCTATTTATTAGGAATGATAGTTTCATAAATATCCGTAATGACCTCTATTCAATTCCAAGGGATGCAAGCCCGATAAATTATAAACCGGATAGCATTATTGGTTTTAATACGAAAGAGAAAGAAACTACCTTCAAAATGCTTTCAAAAAATGAGTTCCGGGTAATTACTATTGATTTCTTTTCTGGACTCCCCGATGATCCAAAAAATAAAAACATCATTTATCGAAAAGCTACAGAGGAGGAACAACTTATGTTCTTTCCAAATAATGAGGAAACACCTCCCAAATATTATTACGGAAAAATTCAAGAATACATCTTCCAACATTTATTTGAAGGAGAATACATTGACCTTTCTACCAATGATACATTTGAAATAACCAAGGAGGGTTATTTTCTGGGACACAATACTTTTAAACGTGGTTCACTATCCCTTTACTTAGCGGACATGCATTTATTACAAACAAAAAGGGAACGAAACCATAAGCATCTAGACGGAATCGAAATTGATAATACTTTGTATTATTGGAAATTCAAAGATGATACATTAATTCTTCAACGATTTTATGACGTATCGATTAAAGGTGATTTTAATCCTATTTGGGTACCTAAGGGTTCAAAAATAATTTTTAAAAAATTATAATCGGTTCGTAGCAGCCATCTCAACAAGAAAAAAATCCCCCGACCCGTACGGGTCGAGGGATTCTCTATTTAAATAATAAACCCGGAAATTAATCCGCTTTTACCACTCGTTCCGTAAAGAAGGACTTGCCGTCCACCAATACGCGAACCATATAAATTCCGTCAGCGAAATCAGACATATCCAAGTTGAAATTAGCTTGAACGGTTTGATATTCCCCTTGGGAAATTAATGTTCTTCCCGTAAGATCAAATACCGTAATTTCTACATCGTGGGAATTGGCAAGTGTCATGCTAATATTCAAATTCCCTCTTGTAGGATTCGGGCTTAAAAGGAAGGAGGTAATTTCCTCTACGTCCTCAACACCCACGGCATCCCACACGGTAACCGGTCCTGCTTCAAAAGTACACCCGTTAGCATCGGTAATGGTACCGGAATATTCACCAGGCGCTAACCCGGTTGGATCTTCACCGGTACTACCATCACTCCAAGAATAAGTATAAGGAGCCGTACCACCTGAAACGGTAATGGAAATGGAACCGTCATTAGCCGCGGATGAACCTAATACCTCATCAACGGTCACGGAAATGGCATCAGGCTCCGAAAGCGTTACCGGACCTGCCTCGAAGGTACATCCGTTGGCATCCGTAATGGTACCGGAATATGCACCCGGTGCTAAATTCATTTGATCCTCAACATTACTGCCGTTACTCCAAGCATAGGAATATGGAGGCGTACCACCTGTCACGGTTATGGAAATGGCACCATCACTAGCACCGTTACAACTGATCATGGAAATCGCATCCGGAATAATGCCGATTGCGTCAGGCTCCGTAACGGTAATAGCGGAAGAAACCATTTCACAACCATTGGCATCCGTAATGGTGCCAATGTAATCACCGGGCGCCAAGCCTGAAATATCTTCAGCCATATCACCATTACTCCAAGCATAGGAGTATGGAGGTGTACCGCCTGAAACGGAAATACTGATGGAACCATCATCGGAACCGTTACAAGTAGAATTTACCACGGCATCAGCCATAATCATAATCATGGAAGGTTCTCCAACCATTACGTTTACCACGAAAGGACAAGCTCCCACAGCATCCGTAACGGTACAAGTATATGTACCCGCCGCAAGACCGGAAATAGTCGCAGTGGTTCCGCCATTACTCCAAGCATAGGTATATGGGGCGGTTCCTCCGGTAGCTGTTGCCGTTGCCGTTCCGTCCATACCTCCATTACAAGAAGCATCCGTAAAGGAACCCGCTGCATTAGGTCCACCTACGGAACTTACGGTTACGGTGGTCATTCCGGAACAACCCGTCATGTTATCCGTTGCGGTAACGGTATAAGTACCGGCGGTTAAGCCCATGATTGAGGCACCGCTCATACCGTTGCTCCAAGCATAGCTATAATTTCCTGAACCACCCGTGGTATTCGTTACGGTGGCTGTACCATCCGCGGAACCACAGTTTTCACCGGTGGCACTTGCCATAACGGTAAGCGCTGAAGTGGACGTCATGTTACCAACGGTAACGGAAGTAATTCCCGTACAACCATTTGCGGAATCAGTAGCGGTAACGGTGTAAGTACCCGCTGATAATCCCGTAACGGAAGCACCGCTCATGCCGTTACTCCAAGCGTATGTATATGAACCCGTACCACCTGAAGTAGTAACACTTGCCGTTCCTGAACCGTCCATACAAGTCTCATCCATTGAGGAAGGTGTAAGGGTCAAGGTCGGACAAGGGCAGATTTCCAAGGAAGCCAAATCCACGAATAAATTGGAATTCCCGTTGGTTCCGGGTTGTGAATAACTCAAGGAAAGCATATGTGCCATACCATCGTCAAAAGCGGAAAGATCAACCGTATATTGATGCCAATTATTACTGTTGCAATTTGCGTTCGTCCCGTCTTGTGTCCAAACCGGGGTTCCGTCAATAGAAACGGTGAATACGTCATCCGCAGCACAACCTCCTGCTTCAAGTGCCCAGAAGGTTAACAAGGCGGAAGCGGAATTCATCGGGATGGTAATGCTTTGTTCCAAGGTGGTAACGGAACCCGTGCCGAATCCACCGAACCAAGCACTTTGAAGCCCGGACAAAGGCAAAGTGGCATCAACGATAGCGAAACCGGTAGCCGTTCCTGCAAGGTCAACTGAGGTTTCGGTCCAAGCGGTACCCGGTGCACCTTCGAAATCACCGTCCGTGAGTCCTTCAGTTGGAGCGCCACAAGAAGGATTGGCACAAGCAGGGAAAACACCCAGTCCTACATCACAGGAAGCCGTTGTACCATCCGATATAAATATATTGTAGGTCTGATCCGGCGTTAATCCGGGGAAAGTATATTGTCCCGCGGCACCGATGGTTTGAGTTGTACCATTTATGTCAATTAGGAAACCGGCACTACCCATTGTGGCAACACCCGCATCCGTAACATCCACCACGATTGAGTTGGAGGCACAATCATAAATTGCCGTAGCTACGGGAGCCGTACAAGGAGGTGCGCAAGCGGGATCCGCATCCGTAAGGAAATTCACGATGAGTGAATCCGCCGAAAGGGAACAAATACTTCCGAAGGTATTAGCGGCATCCGAATAAGCGGCACTGTATACCGCCCATTGCCCTTCAAAGGGCGGGAATGCATTGCCTGACAGGAGTCCCCCGAGGTCATTGTCTATGGTTGCGGGATAGGTAACTCCTGAAAGAATGAATGCATCACCTAAAGCACCGGTTCCCGTTGCTTGGGGAGAAAAGAATAAACCGAATCCTCCTGCCGCGGAACCGGAACCGTCGTTTACGACGTCAAAGGTTTCACCCGGGCATAAATCCACCGGGGATTGGGAAACATCAAGTACACCCGCATCACAAGCGATGGGCGTACAACCCGGATCCGTATCCGCTAGGAAATTAATGATAATGGAATCCTGTGAAAAGCTACAAATACTACCGAAGGTATTCGCCGGATCGGAATAAGCAGCGCTGTAAACCGCCCACTGACCGGAAAACTGCGGGAAACCATTCCCGGAAAGTAATCCACCAAGGTCATTATCAACATCCGCCGGGTAAGTCACACCGGAAAGAATGAATGCACCGCCTAGGGCACCCGTTCCGGTTGCTTGAGGGGAAAAGTATAAACCGAATCCTCCTGCAGCTGTTCCCGAACCGTCATTCAAAACAGTGTAAACCTCACCCGGGCATAAATCCACGGGAGAATCGGAAGCATCCAAGACACCTGCGTCACATGGCGGAGGCGCGTCAATGGTTACATTGATGGTATAGGAATTGGAGCCATCGGTACCGAAACAAGGGTCATTATTCGGGTAACCGGCAGCCCAGTCCCACTCCGCTAGGTATGCGTAGTAGGTTCCGGCACCGGGAGGCGTAAATATCCCGTTGGTGGGACCCCAAAAGTTAGGTCCGGCACCGTTGGTACAACCATCATCGATATTGGTTAATGCAGTTGCCGTAGCGGCATTGGCATCAAGGATGGTGATGTTGGTATCGTCGGTACCGTCAGCCCAGCCTGCCGCTGAGTTATTACACAATTCAAAGGTAAATGCGTCAGCCGCGCTGTTGGCGACCAGCTCAATGACTTGCCCCGTTGGTACGTTGGGGAAGGAAAACGTGTTGTTCACGTTTACGTCGGCTACGCCCGCTACCGTTGCCGGTGCGGCGGGAATACATTGGGCTTCTGCCTTATTCCAAGGAAGGGCACAAAGACCTATAGCCAAAAGAATGGATAAATAGGTTAGGTTCTTGTTCATAATTCAAGTTTTAAGTTATGTGTAAGTACATAGGACTCACCCTGTAAATGTAGGATTTTCCTTTCAATTACAGACTACCGTATTCCATCAAAAAAATGCCTGAAATAATAATTCTACAGGGTCGGATTCGTAAGATTTTTTTGCGCCTACTCCTTCACTTTCATTCCCAAAACCCCTTCCGCGAAATCAAAGGAAACCTTTTTTACGCTTTCTAAATCCTTGGAGCGGCGGGTGGAAACAAAGCAATGATCACCGACGGTTGGCATGGCGATTAATTGTTTTTGCTCCGCAGGCGTATTGGTTAAAGAATGGAATTTTTTCATGGCGGGAATGGAAACCGTTTTATCCCTTTCCTCTTCATTTTTATAATAATACGCTACAAGGTAAGGTGACTTTATTTTCTTAAAAGTCTCATCCGTCGTAGCGTTTTTAACAAGGTGAACCAAGGCACCTACGCCTTCCAATCTTTGGGTGGTAGTCCAATGGATATCATCCCCTTTAGCGAAGGCGCCGGTTCTTGTTTTTCCGCCCATTACAAGTCTAGCCAAGTGTAAACCCCAAGGCATCAATAACATTTTTGATGAATTATCCGCCAAGGCGAAATTCGGGGAATACATGATTTGTCCATGAATTAAATCCGGATTATCCGCCGCTAAATAATTGGATAAAGTACTACCCGTAGACGCGGAAAGGACAATACATTTATCGCCGATTGTATTACCTATCGCGATGGCTTCCTTAGCGGATTCTACCCAGTCTTTTGAGGTAACATCCAAGAAGGCATTTTCCTTTTTCAAACCGTGATCAGCCAATCTTGCTAAATATAAATTAGCCCCGTAACGTTTCGCGAATTCAAAGTGGATTCCGTTTCCTTCCATTGGTGAAGCAGAATACCCGTGTAAATAAACCACGGAAAATTCCGTCTTGGATTTTGTGGAATCCGCCCATACGATTCTTGCTTCGTTATCGGGTTTTAAATTAGGGAAAGTTGCTTCCTTTTTATTGATATAATCCTCCACGTTTTCCAAGGAAAAATCGTAGCTCGGCATCTTCGTATCAAATGCAGGAAACTTTAATCTTGGCCCTAATACTATTCCCATAATTAATATGAATGGTATGATGTATCTTTTCTTGAGTAGCTTTTTCATCCGTTTTGATTTTCCGTTTTGGAATAAATCCACGCAATCCAATGAGATATTGTTGAAGCCCGACGTTTCCTCGTTACTTCACTATCAATCTTGTAAAGATTTTCTCCCCTCATGATTTCAATGATTTCTCCTTTTGTTATAACTCCTCTCCTTCGAACTAAAGAAGCGAAACACTTTCTAAATACGGAATGTTCTAAAATAGAATTAACCATATCCTTTCTTCGTCCATTTTTATCTAACTTCACATAAGTTTCACCTTTTCCGGAAAGGACAAACTTTCGCCTTTCAGCTTTTTCTAAATATCCTAAGTATAAAGCAGCATTTGTATAGTAGTCCGTTTGCCTAGGGTCAAATCCATACTGTAGGGTCACCTCCTCTTTGGAGACTTCTATTTTCTCACTTATAATTGAAATTAAATCTATTACTCTATCTATCCTATCCGCTTGGGGAAAAGGAATTCCAGGTTCATCAACAACAGGTATTTTATTAAATGAATCCAAAATGGCTTTTATACTAAACTCCTCTGTTTCCCCAAAGGTATAAGACTTATGTCGTACGAGAGAAAGAGAATTATAATTAGAATCATCTAAAAACTTGTATTCCGAAAAATGAAACTCATCATTACTGAAATACATAAAAATAGGAACAACCTGTTTCTTTACTTTATTCTTCCACAACCTATATGGATAATAAACCTGTCGAATTAAAAAATCATCAGGCTTAAAGTTTTTTATTTCAAATAAGAAAAGTGAATCTCGGCTTTCATACCCGCCATCAATTTCACATTGACTATTTTCAACATCTATCCAGATTTGACTTTGATCCTTTTGGGTTTCCACATTAAACCCAAAAGCTCCTGTACCCATTCTTCCGTTTATTGTAGACAATAAAAAATCATCTTTTGAAATGGATAAAAAATCATGAAGAATCCCATTATTATACGCTATTAATAATGAAATCGATTCTGAAAAAATATTATCTTTAGAGACACTTTCGATTTCATCGTTATAGGTAACTACAATTGGCGAATCATCCCAAACAGAAGGAATCTCCTCAAAGAGATTAAATTCACCAATGATGTATTTTCCTCTTCTTGTTGGTAGAATGCCTAATTTATTCTTTTTAAATACTTGTGGTAAACTATTGTAATAATCAAACTTAGCCATTAACCTCGGCTCTCTAAATTCCTTTATTTGATTGGCGGAAATTTCAAATACATTCTTTTCTCTTATTTGATCAATAACAGAGTATTTATCAAATATTTTTTCCCATGCAACATCATTCTTTCCCATAGTTGCAGACTAATACCTCATCAATCTTTCCTCTTTTATTTCCCGAGGAATTTATGGACCGGGTAGCTTTTACAATGTGGATTTCAAACCCCTCATACAACCCCTTTATAAAATCAGTCGCCGAGTTAGATAACAGAAAGCGAATTCCCTTTTCATCCAATTCTCTACAAACATCCCTCAGTTCCTCTTGATTTTTCCTTGAAAAACCATCCTTGGAATAAGACGTAAAAGAAGCACTTGAGGAAACGGGATCATAAGGTGGATCTAGGTATACGAAATCGCCCGCTTGGGCTTGTGCCAAGCATTCCTTATAACTCCCGCAAAGAATTTCCCCGTCGGAATGATTGAGGTACTCATGCACCGCCCTAAGCGTTGCCGCATTGATAAAATCAGGGTTTTTATATTTCCCGAAAGGGACATTAAAATACCCCTTGCTATTCACGCGGTATAAACCGTTAAAACAGGTCTTATTCAAATATAATATCCGTGCGGCTTTCTTGAATCGAGACAAGGCATCATAATCCGCTCCCCTATCCCAAGCACGAATTTCATAAAAGAACTCGGATTCGTATTCAAAGGATTCTAAAAGGGATATCAACTGCTCGGCATCCTCCTTGATACAGCGGTAGACATTAATGACCTCCGGATTAATGTCGTTGATAACAAATCGCGCCGGTTGGATATCCAATAATACCGCGCCACCACCAATAAAAGGTTCGAAGTACTTGCCTTCAATCCCGTTCGGAAGAAATTTTTTAATTTCGGGCAGCAATTGACGTTTACCGCCCGCCCATTTTAAAAAGGGTTTAACCTTTCCGGTTTTCATCATACGTGGTGCCGATTTTGGATACCGCAAGATAATCGAAGGATAAGCATTTATCAAATCGTGGAGGGCATTACAAATTCATTAGCCATATGAAATCCATTTTTACTTGTCTTTTTATTGCCCTAGGATTTGCCGCTTTCGCGCAAGGAACCATCAACTTAACTTTAGAACATGATGGTTTGCAACGTTCCTTCATCTTGCATATGCCGCCATCCTTTGACGGGACCACCCAAATGCCCTTGGTTATTACATTACATGGTTTAGGTGATTCCGCGGATAATATGCAAAACGTCGGTTTCAAACAACTCGGTGATCAATACGGTTTTATTTCCGTTTACCCCCAAGGTGAGCAATCACTTTTAGGTAATGCTTGGAATAACGGTACTCCTGTTCCCGGATTTACGGTGGATGATGTAGGTTTTATTTCCGCACTCATTGATTTCCTTATTACCGATTACGCGGTTGATCCGGCAAGGGTTTACGCCTGCGGGTATAGTATGGGCGGCATCATGAGCCACCGTTTGGCTTGTGAATTGGATACGAAAATCGCGGCTATTGCCTCCATGGCGGGTGTAATGTCCACGGCAACGGAAGGTTCCTGCGCCCCCGGACGCGCGGTTCCCGTTCTTCATATGCACGGTAACCAAGACGGTACCGTTCCTTATGACGGAAACGCCACCTTTGGCTTAACATCCGTTGCGGCTACCATCGCGAAATGGCAAGAAGTGAACGGCTGCCCCGAAACACCGACCACGGAAGCCATCCCGGATTCCGCGGCTGACGGATATACCATTTCCTTGGATCATTACACGCCTTGCACTGATGATACCGAAGTAAAACTTTACACGGTTGACGGCGCCGACCATACTTGGTTGGGGCTTTCCAATGATATCTCCACTACGGTAACCTTCTGGGAGTTTTTTGAGCAACATGAGCACCCTAGCCCAAGTGTCGTTTCCGTTTTCGCGCCGGTAAACGAGCTTGATTTGACTGTAATTCCAAACCCGGCTAGTGAAACCATTCAAATCCCCGAAGCAAATGAAAACCACACCGTACAAATCATGGATTTCTCGGGTAAAATTATTTTCACCGGAAATGGCGGAAAGGAGATAAATGTAGCTTCCTTTGCAAGAGGAATGTATTCCGTTAGAATTACGGAAAACAATTCCGGTAAAACGGGCGTACAAAAGCTCGTTATTCAGTAGCAGTAAAAGGAATACTTTTCCATGAGGGAATTTGAAAAAATCAAGGAGTTTACAAAGGCATTCGCGCGTAGCTC
>JAHDDF010000102.1:0-3008 GCA_020629475.1 Saprospiraceae bacterium | reverse complement strand
GATTCTTATAATGGTTCCTATGACAAAGTGGTATATGACCACTTTATGTCCCACGGTGCAGCAGAAGCCGATACCATACACGAATCCATGGCTAGGCGACTGCATGATCATGCCATCACCGATGCCAAGAAGGATTTCATTCGTCAATATGACGATAAGAAAATCGTGGCAATCATGGGCGGGCATAGCCTAAAACGGAATGCGCCGGATTACCGCGACGTTTGCCTCATTTCAAAAAAGCTCACTGAAAAGGGCTACTTAATGATTTCAGGCGGTGGTCCCGGGGCAATGGAAGCCACCCACGTAGGCGCTTGGTTTGCCGGCAGGACCATCAAGGACATGGATAAGGCGATTGAAATGCTTTCCGCTTGTCCTTCTTATAAGCCGCAGGCGGATTGGGTAAGAACCTCTTTTGAAGTCCGTGAGGCTTTCCCCAATAAAGGAAAGTACGATAGCCTTGGAATCCCTACTTGGTTATACGGTCATGAACCACCTTCCGCTTTCGCTACAAAAATCGCCAAGTATTTTGCCAATAGCGTGAGGGAGGAAAGCTTATTGGCGATTGCCAAAGGAGGTGTTATATACGCTCCGGGGAGCGCGGGCACGATTCAAGAGATTTTCCAAGACGCTTGCCAAAACCATTACATCTCCTACGAGTACCCTAGTCCGATGGTATTCTTTAACAAGAAATACTGGTTAAAGGAAAGACCCGTTTATCCGTTTTTACAACAAATGACGGAGGAGAAAAAATACAAGAACCTTATCCTTTCGCTTCATGACGCCCCCAAGGACGTGATTGCCGAAATTGAATCTTTCGTTTGACATTTTGTCAGCCCATTTTCCGTTTTTTCTGCCGGAAACGGTTTGCGATTGCCAAAAAATCCGCCTTTTTTGCTTGTTTTTCCAATGGCACGGGCATTGATTAAGAGAGTTTGTATTTCACTTTTTTTGATAACAAACTAACATCAAAATAAACAAGTAATGGGTAAGATTATAGGTATAGACCTAGGTACGACCAACTCTTGTGTCGCCGTAATGGAGGGTAATGAGCCCGTAGTTATTCCAAATGACGAGGGACGCAGGACTACACCTTCCATCGTGGCTTTTGTTGACGGCGGGGAAAGGAAAATCGGTGACCCGGCAAAGCGCCAGGCGATTACCAACCCTACCAAGACCATTAGCTCCATCAAACGTTTCATGGGAACCCGTTTTTCCGAAGTAGGAAAAGAGGTAGACCGCTCCGCTTACAAAGTGGTAAGAGGTGACAATGACACCATTCGTGTTGACATCGACGGTCGTTTGTACACCCCTCAGGAAATCTCCGCTATGGTTCTTCAGAAAATGAAGAAAACCGCCGAGGATTACCTAGGTACAACCGTTACGGAAGCGGTTATTACCGTTCCCGCTTATTTCAACGATTCCCAGCGTCAAGCAACCAAAGAGGCAGGTGAAATTGCCGGCTTGACCGTTAAGCGTATCGTTAACGAGCCAACCGCTGCGGCACTTGCCTACGGTTTGGACAAGAAAGGACAAGACCAAACCATCGCGGTATATGACCTTGGTGGTGGTACTTTCGATATCTCCGTTTTGGAAATCTCCGACGTGGACGGTGACGCCATGTTCGAGGTACTTTCCACCAACGGTGACACGCACTTGGGTGGTGATGACTTTGACCAAGTAATCATCAACTGGATGGCTGACGAATTCCAAAAGCAGGAGAACATGGACCTTCGTAAGGATCCTATGGCACTTCAGCGTTTGAAGGATGCGGCGGAGAAGGCGAAGATTGAATTGTCTTCCTCCACGCAAGCGGAAATTAACCTTCCTTATATCACCGCTGTTGACGGTGTTCCTAAGCACTTCGTATCCAAATTGTCCCGTGCTAAGTTCGAGGACTTAGCCGACGAATTGGTACAACGTACATTGACTCCTTGTAAGGAGGCATTGAAGGATGCCGGTTTGAGCACTTCCGAAATCGACGAGGTAATCCTTGTTGGAGGTTCCACTCGTATCCCGAAAATCCAAGAGGCTGTTGAGAAGTTCTTCAACAAGAAGCCTAACCGTTCCGTAAACCCGGATGAGGTAGTGGCTCTTGGTGCTTCCGTTCAAGGTGGTGTATTGAGCGGTGACGTTCGCGACGTACTTTTGACGGACGTAACACCTCTTTCCATGGGTATCGAAACCATGGGTGGTGTTTATGACGTAGTAATCGAGGCAAATGCTACGATTCCTACCAAGAAGACGAAAATCTATTCCACGGCTTCCGACAACCAGCCTTCCGTAGAGATTCACATCCTACAAGGTGAGCGCCCGATGGCGAAGGACAACCGTTCCGTAGGACGTTTCATCCTTGGGGACATTCCTCCCGCACCACGTGGTCTTCCTAAAATCGAGGTAACCTTCGATATTGATGCCAACGGTATCTTGAATGTTGCCGCTAAGGACCAAGGAACCGGTAAGGAGCAA
The DNA here is from genome assembly GCA_020629475.1 of Saprospiraceae bacterium. GTDB lineage: Bacteria > Bacteroidota > Bacteroidia > Chitinophagales > Saprospiraceae > JAHDCE01. The sequence continues at coordinate 542 of JAHDDF010000102.1, read as the reverse complement.
ACCATTCGTATCGAGGCTTCCACGGGTCTTTCCAAGGAGGAAATCGCTAGAATGAAAGCTGAGGCTTCCGCTAATGCGGACTCCGACCGTGAAGCGCGTGAAAAGGTAGACAAACTGAATGCTGCCGATAGTTTGGTATTCCAAACCGAGAAGCAGTTGAAGGACTATGGCGATAAGATTCCTGCCGAGAAGAAGGAGGTTATCGAGAAGGCTGCTGCCGAATTGAAAGCGGCGCACCAAGCACAAGACATGGCTAAAGTTGAAACCGCTTCAGCTGCTTTGAACGAGGCATGGCAAGCGGCTAGCCAAGACATGTACCAGGCCACTCAAGGAAATCCTGACCCGAATCAAGGTCAAGGACCCGAAACCGAGAACACCAATGATTCTTCCGATAATTCCGCTGAGGATGTGGAGGACGTTGAGTTCGAGGAAGTGGATGATAAGTAATATAGCTGTTAGCCTTTAGAGCTTAGCTTTTAGGAGTCAGGCGGGCACCTTTGACGAGGATTCATTTCCTTGGGGGTGCCGGTCTGACTTTTTTT
>JAHDDF010000610.1 GCA_020629475.1 Saprospiraceae bacterium | reverse complement strand
TTATTCATCAAACACCACATGCAAACTCTCCTGCATGGCTTGTAAAGCTTCCGCAAGATCCTGTTCCGTGTGTGCTGCTGAAATAAAACCGACCTCATATCCGGAAGGACCTAAATAAACCCCGCGTTGTAATAATTCATGATGTAAAACCTTGAATTTTTCCATGCTGGCGGAATCAATTTCATCCGCTTTGGTTATTCGATCCTCGGAGAAACAAAGCCAGAAGATAGAACCTATACTTGGAACGCGAAGCGTCCAACCTTGTTGCTTGGCGTAGGACTCGATTACGTCCGCGAACCGACGGGTAAGCGCGGAAAGCCTATCGTAAAATCCGGGAATCAACAATTGCTCTAATGCGGCATAACCCGCCGCCATCGCCACCGGATTAGCGGAAAGCGTTCCTGCCTGGTAAACCGGACCATCAGGTGCGATATGGGACATGATTTCCGCATTAGCACCATAAGCGCCCACGGGCATACCTCCACCTATAATTTTCCCGAAAGTCATGATGTCAGGTTGGATCCCGTAATGTCCTGCTGCACCTTCAAAACCCACACGGAAACCGGAAATTACCTCATCAAAGATCAAAAGGACATTGTGTTTGGAACAATGTAGGCGCAAGCACTCCAAGAAGGATTTATCTTGCAGCAACAATCCATTATTCGCCGGAATGGGCTCAATGATTACACAAGCGGTTTGATCCGCGTGTTTCTCGAAAGCGGCTTTAAGAGCTTCCCTGTCATTCAATGGAATTACGATGGTCTCCTTGGCAAAAGATTCAGGAATACCCGCACTGGTGCTTTCCCCGAAAGTAGCCAAACCGGAGCCGGCTTTTACCAGCAAGGAATCAACGTGACCATGATAGCAGCCTTCGAATTTGATGACCTTGGATTTACCGGTAACACCACGCGCCAATCGTATCGCGGACATTACCGCCTCGGTACCTGAACTTACGAAACGGATTTTTTCTATGTAGGAATGATTGTCCAAAATCATTTTCCCCAATTTGTTTCCCAGCGCCGTCGGTGTTCCAAAGGAGGTTCCGTTCGCTACGGTTTCCAAAACGAAAGCCCGGACCCGCTCATTGTCATGCCCTAAAATGAGAGGACCCCAAGAACAGCAAAAATCAATGTATACGTTGCCGTCCTCGTCCTCCATTCTTGCCCCCTTTCCCTTTTTGATAAAGAGCGGTGGACCGGAAACGGATTTAAAAGCTCGAACGGGGGAGTTTACCCCTCCCGGAAAATATTTTTTTGCTTCCTCGAATAACGCGGCGGATTTTTCCCTTTTTCTCATGGTGTACTTTCTTCGTTTTTGCAAATATGGGGTTTAGGAATTTAATGATTGTCCCTCTCTTGTAAAATAGCAGAAAAAAAGCCGGGACGTTTATCGTCCCGGCTTTTTTTCTGCCCTTAATTTGTTGCTGTTACAATGCTCCAAATATACCCCCAAACAAAGCTAAGGAGGCAACAAGCCCGATAACCGAGGAAAGCAGAATATCCCTATCGTCAAAGCCCCAGACTAACCAAGCAATAAGGAAGCCCAGCAAACTCAAGAAAAGACACAATAAAAAGGAACCCACGTGAAATTGGAAACCCTTGGTCTTTGCGCGATCCTTTCTCGCTTCCATTCGCTTCATTTTCTTTTTCATCATTTTCAAGGCTACACGTTCCTTGAATTTCATCTTCCTACCGGTAGCTTCTTCAAAAGAAGCGGGCGTCATGTCCAAGAAGGCGGACATCTGCTCAGCCTTTAGGTTGTGGTTAGTATCCGCACCGTGAATCGCTACGGCGGCATGTGATGGTGCCTGGACCAAGAATAAGCCCAATGCCAAAAAAAGGAATTTGATTGCTTTCATATCTAACATGATTTTTATGGGATGAATATAGAAAGCAAGAGAGGAATAAAAAAGCTACAAATAGGCAATTGCTTC
>JAHDDF010000609.1 GCA_020629475.1 Saprospiraceae bacterium | reverse complement strand
CTTACATCATATGTCTTTATATCAAGCCCAAAAAACCCGTACCTTTATACTTCGTGATTTCACAAAAAACCATAGAGCAAATCCTGGAGACCGCCAAGGTCGAGGATGTAGTAGGTGATTACGTCAACCTTAAACGAAGGGGCGTAAACATGATTGGGCTATGCCCTTTCCACAATGAAAAAACGCCTTCGTTTACGGTGTCTCCCGCCAAGAATATCTACAAATGTTTCGGTTGCGGTCAAGGCGGTGATCCGCTTCGTTTCGTGATGGAACATGATAACATGTCCTATCCCGAGGCATTGCGGCACCTTGCCGCCAAGTACGGCATTCAGGTAGAGGAGATAGAAACCTCCAAGGAATCCAAGGAGGAACGCCAGCGCTTGGATAATCTTCACGCCCTCAACCAATATGCCGCGGATTATTTCATTGACCAAATGTGGAATACCGATTACGGTAAAAGCATCGGGCTAAGTTATTTCAAGGAGCGTGGCTTCAGGGAGGAAACCCTCAAAAAATGGGGCTTGGGATTTGCGCCCGATAATAAAAACGGCTTTGTAAATAAAGCTACGACTGACGGCTACCAACCGGAACAACTTAGAAAAGTAGGACTGACTACCCAATACGGGACTGACTTTTATAGAGGACGCGTGATGTTTCCCATCCGTAGTGTTTCCGGAAAAATCATAGGGTTCGGGGGAAGGATTTTAATGAAGAACGTCAAGGCGGCAAAATACCTCAACTCCCCGGACTCCGAGGTATACAGCAAATCCAAGGCACTCTACGGCATCCACTTCTCCAGAAAAGGCATCCGGAAGGCTGATGAATGCTACGTGGTAGAAGGATATACGGATACCCTAGCCTTACATCAAGCAGGTATCGACAATGTAGTTGCCCCTTGTGGAACTTCCTTGACTGAAGGACAAATCCGCATCGTAAAGCGGTATACCCAAAACATTTCCTTCTTGTTCGACGGCGATGCCGCAGGAACCAAAGCCGCGCTCCGTGGCTTGGATATGGTTTTGGAACAGGATATGAACGTGCGGGTTGTCATGCTTCCTGAAGGGGAAGACCCGGATTCTTTATTACAGAAAATCGGATTATCCGAATTCCAGAAATACCTTGAGGAGAATACCCAAGATTTTATCCTTTTCAAGACGCAGCACTTGATGAAATCCGCCGGGAATGATCCCATCAAAAGGGCGGAACTTATCAAGGAGGTGATAAAGAGTATCGCTAAGGTACCGGATGCCTTGAAACGCTCCGTCTTCGTACGGGAATGTGCGGCATTGACAGGTACCCAAGAACAACTTCTTTTCAACGAAATCAATAAATCCCAGGCAAAAAAACTTAGTGAGAAACGCAAGCAATCCGCGCCACCGCCACCCATGGATGTCCCACCTCCTTTTCCGGGGGAATTTGACGAGCAAGGGTATCCGATAGAAACAGCACCCGTTCAAATACCCAAGCAGAAAAAACTGGGCGACGAGTATCAGGAAAAGGATATCGTTAGATTATTAATCGAATTCGGGGCTCAGGTTATGGATGAGGAAGAAAATCTTACCGTATCCGGTTTCTTGCTTGGAAATATCGCTGAACTATTACCTGAATTCGACGATTCAGACTGCGCGGAAATCGTCAAGGAAGCCTTGGAGAATTTAAACCGGGGCAAAGTTTTACCTACTTCCTACTATACCCGACACGAGAATAAAAAAGTCAGGGACATTGCCTTAACCATGTTGTCCTCCCCTTGGGATTACAGCGAGCATTGGGACGGGAAATTGGAAATGCCCCTTCAGTCCCAGAAAAAACCGGAAATCAATTTTGAAGCGGATGCCATCGCTGCGGTCAACCGTTTTAAATTGAAAAAAGTCCTTCGTATGATGAAGGAAAACCAAGACCGCCTAAAAAATCCGAAGAACGACGGCGAAATGATGCG
>JAHDDF010000608.1 GCA_020629475.1 Saprospiraceae bacterium | reverse complement strand
ATCATCTCACCAATAATAAATGGGATTACTCAAATGGCTTGACAGGGAGGACGTACGCACACGAATCAAGGAATTCGTGCGACCCGTGTATCGTTTGTTCCGGAACAAGAAGGTCAATTTCGTTTTGAAATTGGTCATCGTTGCCCTGCTGTTTTATGCCATTTACCAGCAAGTATTCGCCAAGGAAAACGTAGACGAACTTTGGGATGCCTTTGTTTCCCGTTTCGATTGGGAGCATGCCCATTGGATCATCATCGCCTTTATCCTGATGCCCATTAATTGGGGCTTGGAAACCTTGAAGTGGCAGGTCTTGGTCAGGCGCGTGGAGGAGGTTCCTTTCCTTCGTGCCTTCAAGGGAATTTTCCTAGGAATAGCCCTTTCCGTTTTTACCCCCAACAGAATCGGGGAATACGGTGGGCGGATTTTGGTGGTAAAACCGGAAAACAACTGGCGTACGGTAGTGGCTACCTTGGTCAGTAGCTTTAGCCAATTGGTCGCTTTGCTCTCCTTGGGAATGGTGGGTTTCGTTTATTTTTCCAATGCCTACCTAAGCGTAGAAGGCTACTTGGCAGCAGGAACGGCGTTATTGGGCGTAAGCCTTATCCTACTGATGTTGATTTCTTATTACAACGTCAATCTCGCCATCCCGATATTCAAAAAAATCCCCTACCTCCGCCGTTTCGTGAAGCATATGGAGGTGTTGGAAGATTATACCGCAAGAGAGTTGAGTTATTCCTTGTTCTATGCCATCCTCCGTTACGGCGTTTATACCCTACAGTATTATCTCATTCTTCGATTCTTTGATATCAATGCACCTTTTATAGCAGGCGTATCCGGGATTGCTACCATTTTCCTATTGCAAACCAGCGTACCACTGCCAGCTGTTGCTGACCTTTTCGTACGAAGTGAGGTAGCGCTTTATATCTGGGGTTTCTTCGGGGATAACGATATAAATATCCTTGCATCCACCTTTGGTTTGTGGATACTGAACATCATTATTCCTGCCTTATTGGGTATGGTATTTATCCTAACGGTAAATATTACGCGCTCCCTTGGGGTAAAAGACGAGACCGAAAAAGAAAGTGAGACGAATTAGGCTTGTAATTCGCCGGCTAGTTTTTCCTCGAACCAAGCCACGGGCTCTTGGGTTTTGTCCCCGGTTTGGGTATCGCACTTGAAAAAGCGGTAAAACAAATCCAAGGAAGATCCTAAATCATCCCTAAGCTCCCGAAGCATTTCATTACTCCTTTCCTCGTAACCGAAACGGGTTTCCTTCCAAGCGTAATATGCATCATCATGACGCTTGATGATTTTCAATACGTCGTTTTCCTTCACGTAAGCTTCCGCGAAATTGGCGGCAAAAACGGCGTGGTGGTTTTCCTTCTTCCGCCCGAAAATGCTCCTTGCCTTTTGCTCCTTGTATTTGAAGGTATCATGAATCAAGGCAATCAGGCGCAGCTTGCGGCGCAGCTCCTTGTCCTCCCCCGCATTGGTATCAATATTCTCGAATACCTCACGGATGTGGAAAACGACTTTCCCTTCGGGATGACCGTACCTCGGCTTCCCAAAAAACAAGCCCTCCTTGAATTCAGGATCAGCAAGGATGTTCCGCTCCGTTTCCGTTTCCGGGCGTAGAATGGACTCAATCAATTGCTCCTTTTCCTTGGTGGAAGCGGTGGACATATTGCCGAGTGTACCGTACTGTAGAATCAGGTTCCTGAGGAAAACCGACATAGGGTGCTGGATTTTTGTAGTACAACAAGATGGGAAAACATTGGTTCCCAATCAAGGTTGTGGATAAAGAACGTACGGAGGTAAGGTTTTGTGGATATTGATCGAAATTATACCCGCATCAAAGTGGTTTGGGTATAGTGTACGATGAAAAAGGACAAAAGGTTATGGGCTGACATAAAATATCCTTTTGTTTGATTCAACC
>JAHDDF010000101.1 GCA_020629475.1 Saprospiraceae bacterium | reverse complement strand
AGGAATTTTTGCTTCATTTTAGCGGGAAATACCTTCTCCATGGGAAGGAAAACCAACACCAAAAACCCGAAACTCAGAATGGCGGCTTGTAAACTCGCCCAAACATCATAATCCTTCATTATTCACCGTCTTTTTCCGGGGCTTGCGGTTCAAAAATAGGAGCGGATTTGGTGCTTGGGATAATGACATCCTTAGGTATTGTCTTTATCGTATTCGTGTCCGGTGATTTTAGGATACTATCCAATAGGATTTTCATCTCTTCACCGTCTACGGGAGGAGCCGACTTTGAACCGGGGAAGAACTCAATTTCCCTAGGTTCAACCGGAGGTCCGGACTTGGAGCTAGGAATGATCATTTCAGGCTCGGAGGTATCCGGCGTAAAAACGGGAATACCGTCACCACCCAAGGACTTGGAGCCGGGCATCATACGCTCGGGGCTTTCCTTGTCCGTTTCCTTGTCCTTGGAACTCAAACAGCCTGATTTTATAATGACGAATCCCCCAATGAGAATCCCGAATAAGGCGATGGTCAATATTTTTACGACAGGATTGGAGCGGGACATGGATTTGAATTAAAAATGAGGAACGAAGAATCTAGAATTTGCTTGTTTGAATATAAAACTTAAACTTGGTTGAAACATTGTTTTCCGTGGATATTTCGAAAGCATACGATGATTGGTCTTTGAATTATGATGATGCCCAAAATCCTACAAGGGATGCGGATGCTATCGTTACCAGGGCAATGTTACAAGGTTATTCCTTCGCTTTGGGTTTGGAATGGGGTTGTGGTACGGGAAAAAATACGTCTTTCTATTCCTCGATTTGTGATTCCTTGACGGCTTCGGATTTCTCGAAAGGGATGCTTGATAAAGCGAAGGAAAAGACATATCCCGGCAAGGTGGAATTCAAGGAAGGAGATATTCTTGCGCCTTGGGATTTTGCTAGCGCCTCCTTGGATTTCGTGGCTTGTAATTTGATTTTAGAACATGTCCCGAGGCTGCATCCGGTTTTTCAAGAAACGGTTAGGGTTCTAGGAAGAGGTGGCATGTTCTTTATTTCCGAATACCATCCTTTTAGGCAATATTTAGGGAAATCAGCGAGGTTTGAAAAAGCGGGGGAGACCATCCATGTAAGTGCCTACGTTCACCACTTGTCCGAATATTGGCAATCCGTCAAGGAAAACGGATTTGAAATAATTGACTTGCAGGAAACTTTTGACGCGGACGTGGAGAAAAAACCGCCACGTTTATTATCATTACTTTTACGAAAGAAATAACGACTCTGGAAAGTACTTATCCACATATTGCCTTGAAAAAAATAAATCCACCGGATTTGGTGGTGCTGTTGGAATTGATTTCCCGTAACCGGGAATACCTCAAGGTGTACTTTCCCGTCATGTCCAAGTATGTTTCCGATAAGGAACATCTCCAAGCTTATCTGGAAAATAAATTGCCTCAGGGCAATGAACGTATCCATAAGGCTTTCCTGATTATGTCTAAGGGGCTTCCTGTGGGATACATGATTTTAAAGAATTACGTTCCCGTTTTCCGGCGTGCGGAATCGGCGTATTGGATTTCCGAGGAATTTCAAGGGAAAGGATTCACCACGGGCGCATTAAAATCATTGGTGGAATACGCTTTTATGAAAGAGGGCATTCGTTCCTTGCATTTGCATATTGCCTCCGGGAATAAAGGAAGTAAAAGGGTGGCGGAAAAGTGCGGATTTTCATTTTTGGGCATGCGCGTAAATGCCTGTCATCGGGGCGACGGAAAAAAAGAGGATATCGAAACCTGGCGTATCCGGAAAAGGTTTAAATGGGATTTTGGGTAGGAGGGTATTTATGAAGGGGTGAATCGTGGGCGAAGGGGTAAACCCCTCCGCTCTGTTTGCTACGGTCGTTCCGACCTTGGGATCATTCCAAGACATCCATGAAAAATCCGATACGCTCTACTCCGACCAATGCACTATCCCTTGAAAATTGTGCGACGGTAATGGCGTGTTTTCCGGGTTCCTTGAATTTGGCTTTTCCTTGCAGATTGATATTGGCGCTACAACGTTTGGCATTGCATTCCCCGTACCATTTTCCGGATTTATCCGCTAGATCTGATGATAATTGTTGTCTTAGTTTTTTTCCGGAGGGAAACTCGGTCCCTACCATGAAATAAATATTTTGATAAGGGAATTCCGTGGTGTGAGAAATATCCATGCCCAAGGAATACAACTTGGTCGTATCCTCGATTTCGAATTCAAACCGCAAGGAATCCGCGAATGCCCAGCCTTGGGGATCAAGGCTTACGGATTCTTGGTGGAGGTGTTGGTTCCCGCAAGATGTTAGAAGTAAAGCAAGGAACAAGAATAAACATGAATTCTTCATAAGGTAAAGTTAGAGGAATTAATGATTTTCTAACGGCTTCCCTAGTGATTCAATTATGCGGCATCCAATATTTCGCTAGGAGTGAGCTTTTTATTTCCATAATCCCGGTTCACGCGTTGAATAAAAACAAAGGTGAAAGCGGGAAAAAGCAAAAAGGATAAAAGTGTGCCGTAGGAGGGGATTAGGTCTTGTATCGGTGTGATTAAAAAGAGAAACATTCGACTACATAAAAGAATGATGCTAAGAAAGAGAATGAAAAAAGATATATAAGAAATCCATTTGTTTTTTAAAAATGAAATCAACCAGAGAACAACTAAAATACCAAAGAAAATGATGTTGGATAAATCAGAAAAAAAATATGAAAATTCCCATTTGAGACCTTGTCCGGTATTTAGCCATTCAAAAGAGGTGACTTCAAATATGGGCGTAAAAAATAGAATAATTAAAAAGATGGAGAAAAAGATTTCACTCATTAGGAGTTTGCTGAATATTCTTGTTTTCATGGGAGATAGTTTTTAATTATGTTATTATTAAAACATCATTAAAGCGGTTCAAGTTCTTTAATCCTCAGCTTTAGATAACTTCCGTATACGAATATCGGTAAAAAGAGAAATGAAAGATAATATCCAATGCTTGGGTATTTAAATGCTGTTAGGTCTTGTTTGATGAATAAAAATTGAAGATAGGGTTGGAAAAGAATGAAAATAATAATGATTCCAATCGGGATTTTTGTCCAATTCCAAGGAGCGAGAATGTAGTATATCCAAATTCCCGTGAGTGCAAGAAAGAAGGGGAGAATATAGCCCGGCTCCCAAATATACACAGGTCGACCCCTCGAATACTCCGTATAAAATATGTTAAGAAAAAATCTTTCCTCAAAAGAAAAGGGCACCAAGAAGAATACGATTAAGAGTATTCCGAAAATCGCGTCAATTTTGTCGGGTTTCCAAGTTATTTTTGACACTTATTTTTTAGGTTTTATATTTTAGGAAAATAATTTCCCCCAAGGTATGACAAAGGGTAAAATCACCACCCAAATTAAAAAGAAAAATGCCATTCCTCTTGGGTAGGGTTCTTGATTCATCATCGCCGGTAAGGCTACTACAAGCAGCCATCCTCCTTTATAAATCAATTGCAATAAAAACACGGGGCTCATTTTTTCAGGGAAGAAAAGCCCTAGGCAGGAAAGGATAAAAATAGCGAACCAAAGCGCACCCACAAGGCGGATGGATTCCGAATAAGCAAATGCATTTTCAAAAACGGTAGCCAAGGCGGTTTTCGGAAAGAAAAAGGCACTGAGCCCAACCCAACCCGCTACGAGAATATTGGCGGTGTACATTAATTTCATGAAAAGCATAGGAACTTTTCTTAAGAAATGCTATCCCTTATAGTTTGTTCAACATAGCGAGGAAATAAGTCCGTGCTTGTTGTATCTCCAAAATTCAAAAGTACTTATCGTTTCGAGCTATACCCGGGATACAGTATACTTCATTTATTGAATTTCAATATATTCTTCAAAACATTCATTCTTCAATGTCGTATCCTCAAACCATGAGGATGAAAAACAGCCGATAAGCTTGTAATGCCCGGGCGGAATCTTACCGTAGAACTGAGAAACACCAAAATCGAATCTTTCTTTTTTATTCCTTTTGATTTTCCTTACAGGTGGTTCAGGGAAATACCAAAGGGGGATTTGATAATCGATAACATTGGTTAGAGTATCATTTTTACCTGTTGTATGCTCTCTAATGAAATAAAAGCAACCATCCGGAGTTCTTTGCTTGCATGGGACTAGGGTTAAGAATTCCTCTACCTTTAAATCTTTCTTGGTTTTGTTAACTATCTCTATTGCTCCACGAATTTTGCCCGGTTCTTCCTGGATAATGATGTAATTAAATTTAATGTAAGAGGTACATCCTGGAGTGGAGATGAGCAAAAGAATGCTTGAGATTATGATTGTTTTCTTTAGGGATTTCATTTTAAAGCGATTTTAGATAAGCGTATTATCTCATAATTTCAAAAACTTCTATCGTTACAGACTACCCCCAAGATTATAGGAGAAAAGAACAAAGCCCAAACGGTATTCACCATCCGGGCTTTGCAGCTTAATTTTATCTTATCCGTATTCCTACGAAAACATATCCCTCATCTTCTCAAAAAATCCTTTATCGGATTTACCAGGGTTGGGTTGGAAGTTGGGCATGTCTTTTAATTCCTCAAGTAGCTTACGCTCCTTGTCGTTTAATTTCTTCGGTGTCCAAATGTTCACGTGAACCAATTGGTCTCCCTTTCCGTACCCTTGCAAAGCAGGAATACCCCTGTCCCTCAAGCGAAATACTTTTCCGGATTGGGTGCCGGCGGGAACCTTGATTTTAACCTTCCCGTCAATGGTAGGAACCTCAGCACTCATACCGAGTGCCGCATCCGCGAAATTGAGGTATAAGTCATAAATCACGTTTTGACCATCCCGCTTCAAGTGATCATGCGGGATTTCCTCGACGGTAATCAATAAATCACCCGCGGGGCCGCCACGGCGTCCGGCGTGCCCCTTGCCGTTCATGGACATTTGTATATTCTCGGAAACACCGGCGGGTAGGTTAATCTCAACGATTTCCTCACCCAAGGTTCTCCCTTCTCCTTTACAAGAACCACACTTGGCGGTTATTTGCTGACCGGAACCACCGCAAGTAGGGCAGGCGGTAGTAGTTTGCATTTGTCCCAAGAAGGTATTTTTTACTTGGCGTACGTAACCGGAGCCACGACAAGTGCCGCAAGTGGAAACGGAACCCGCATCCTTGGCACCGGAGCCTTTACAAGTACCGCAGTTAACTTGCTTCTTGAGTTTGATTTTCTTGGTAACGCCTTTCGCGATTTCCTCAAGACTCAACTTTACGCGAACGCGTGCGTCTTGCCCACGCTCACCGGTTCTTCTTCCACGGCGACCGCCACCGCCGCCACCGCCTCCGAAGAAGCTGTCGAAGGGGCTTCCCTCATCACCGAACATGTTACCGAACTGCGCGAAGATGTCCTCCATGGTCATGCCACCGGCACCACCACGGAATCCGCCGCCACCACCTCCGGACTGCGTATAGGCGTTATGCCCTAGGCGGTCATAGCGTGCCTTTTTATCCGGATCACTCAAGGTTTCGTATGCTTCGGCTGCTTCCTTGAAACGCGCTTCCGCCTCCTTGTCATCCGGATTACGGTCAGGGTGGTTTTTCATCGCGATTCTACGGTAAGCCTTCTTGATTTCTTTCGCGTCGGCTCCTTTGGAAACGCCCAATACGTCGTAATAACTCTTTGCCATCTTTCTTGGATCTAAGCGGAATCCGCTTTTACTTCCCGATTACGACCTTAGCGTAACGGATAATTTTATCATTGAGGGAATAGCCCCTTTCCACGGTATCAATAACTTTCCCTTTCAACTCCTCGGTAGGAGCAGGAATCTCGGTAATGGCTTCGTGGAAGTCAGCGTCGAATGCCTCTCCTGTTGGGTCAATGGCTTGAAGACCTTGCTTTTCCGCGTAGGTTTGCAACTTCATGTACAACAAGGAAACACCTTCGGTGAAATGCTCTTCGCTACCGTCGTCATCGTGGTTTTTCTTGGCTCTGTCAAAATCGTCAAGAACAGGCAGTAAACCTGTCAAAGTGTCCTTGGATGCGGTCTTGATTAGCTCCAGTTTTTCACGATTGGTACGCTTACGGAAGTTGTCGAACTCGGCAAGTAAACGGCGGTACTTGTCCTCCAAGTCCTCCACTTGTGCTTTTAGCTTCGTTACCTCAGGGGATTCCTTGGAAGTGTCTTCCTTCGTTTCTTCCTGATTTACAGTTTCTTCCGTTGTGTTTTCTTCGGTTTGGGCCTCCTTGTCCTTCACCTCGATATCTTGCTCGACGTTTTCGTCTTTTTTATCCTTTTTACCCATTTTTCTGAATATGTTTTCGAGTTTCATTATTGGTGTACATCAAACATTTTGCCGCACCGTTTTTTCGGTCAAATAGGCAGGTTTATAAGAAGATTGAGGGGCAATTAGGCATATCCGTTGCTGGATTTTCAACTAGGCGCTCCTCTAAAATATTGTTATTTAGACATTAGATTTAGGACGTAAGACGTCACTCCGTTGTTTAGCATCAATCCTGTCTTACGTCTTACATCTTTTGTCCCGATTCCTATCGGGATACGTCTGATTAGCAATATTTTTGACAATTGACCTATTCGAATAGAGAGCAACAGAACTGCTTAGTACAGTCAATATCTAACATCTTAAATCTTTCCTATACAATCACTTCGAGAAATTCTTTCCTTCCTCCGCCATTTTCCGAAGGAGTTTTGGAACGATGAATCTAGGGCCATGAGCGTCTTGGAATTCTTTTGCCTTAGCTATGAATGGCTCTACGCCGTAGTCATCAACGTATTGCAGAACACCACCGTGGAACGCAGGGAATCCCCAACCAAAAACGCTACCGATATTTGCCTCGGGAACGGAACCCACGATTCCTTCTTGGTAGCACCAAATCGCTTCAAGGGTTTGGGCAAATAGGATACGTTCAATGAGGTAATCCATGTCGAATTCCGTTTGGGAAACGGGGAAGAATTCTTTCAAGCCTTCCCACAATCCTGTACGCTTACCTTCCTCGTAATCATAAAATCCCTTACCCGCGAATTTGCCGCTTCGTTCCTCGTCTACCATTTTTTGAACGACATCCGCAGCGGGGTGAATGACGTATTTTTGACCGTATATCTCAGCCGCTTGTCGCTCGGCACGGAGGACAACCTTCAGGGAGATTTCATCCGCTTTTTGGAGTGCGCCTTCGGGCATTCCTGCCGTCATACAAGCATTTTCGATGATAGGGGCGGGGTAGCCTTCCTTGAGCATAAGGATTCCTTCAAGTAAGAAAACATTCCTTACCCTTGCGGCATAGAAACCCGGATTATCCTTGACGATAATGGGCGTCTTTTTGATCCTCTTAATGAAATCGAAACCCCTAGCCACTGTTTCATCCGATGTTTTTGGGCCTCTTACTATTTCTACAAGAGGCTGTGTTTCAACCGGTGCGAAAAACCGTAATCCCAAGTAATTTTCAGGATGCGGATAGGATTCCGAAAGGGTCCCGATACTAATCATGGCGGTATTGGACGCGAAGAATGAATACTCATCCATATGCTTGCCCGCGTCCTTGGTTACCTTCTTCTTGATTTGCTCGTTTTCGAATACCGCTTCGACTACTAGATCGCAGGTTTCAAAGAGGGAATTGTCTTGGGTAGGCTGGATGCGGTCCAAGATGTTTTCCATATCCACGGTGGACAATAAATGATCTTCTACCTTCTTGCCCAATCGTTCCTTCATGGCTGCCTTTCCGCGGATGGCTACCGCCTCGGAAACATCCTTGAGGATAACGTCGATGCCATTTGAGGCACAAGCGAATGAAATGCCTGAACCCATTTGTCCCGCACCGATTACACCCACTTTCCTAGGGCGGAATTTCCCGAATCCCTTCGGGCGGTTTTCACCATTGCGGATGGCATTGTAGTCATACCAAAACACCTTGGTCATGTTCTTGGACTCTCTACTGACCACCAATTCCGTAAAGTTCCGGCTTTCCACCCGGCAAGCAGTGTCAAAATCCAATTTAGAACCCTCTACCAAAGTATCCAAAATGGCATGAGGGGCAGGGTATTTATTCCTGTAGGTTTTAATATGTCTAGCAATTAAACCCGCGATTCTTTTAGCGGTAGCTAACTCGTTTGCCGAACCGCCCGGGATGGAACAGGTAGGCGTGTCCCAAGGCTGAATTCCCTTGGGATTTTCAAGGAGCCATTTTTTCGCTTTGGCGATCATGTCTTGCCGATCCTCGGCAAGCTCATGGATCAAGCCTTCATTGAGCGCTTCCCTAGGGGAGTATCTTTTTCCTTTGGTAAGAATATCGTATGCCTTTTCTATTCCAAGAAGCCACAATAAGCGGATGATACCTCCACTACCCGGCATTAAGCCCAAACGTACTTCCGGGAAGCCGAGGTAGGAATCCTTCCTGTCTATCGCAATCCTATAGTGACAAGCGAAAGGAAGTTCGAACCCGCTACCAAGTGCGGTACCGTTTATGGCTGCAACAACAGGGATACCGGGGGATTCCAAATCCCTGAAAAATGCCTTGAGTTTTTCGGAATACCCAAAGATTTCCTTGGCGGAAACATTGTTGTACAAATAGTCTAAATCACCTCCGGCTAAGAAGGTTTTCTTTTCCGAGGTAAGGATAACCCCACGCAATTGTCCCTTGGCTTTTTCCTCCTTCAGGTGTTGAATAACCGGGATAAATGCCTGCCCGATTTCATGGTTGATGATGTTCACCTTCCTGCCCTCCATGTCCAAGGAGAGGGTCACGATATTGTCGGTATCTTTTCTGTATCTGATCATTGGATTATACTCTTTGGATAACGGTGGCGATACCGACGCCACCCGCGCCGGCGATGGAGACAAGACCCGTTTCCAAGTCCCTCCTTTCCAATTCGTCAATCAAGGTTCCGATAAGCATGGCACCGGTTGCGCCAAGCGGGTGACCCAAGGAAATACAGCCACCGTTTACGTTGAGTTTGTCCTCTGGGATATTCATGTCATGCATGAATTTTAGGACCGGACCCGCGAAGGATTCATTCACTTCCCATAGGTCAATGTCCTCAGCCTTTAATCCCGCATAAAACAAGGCACGTTCCGCGGCAGGACCATAACCGGTAAGCATAATGGTAGGTTCCACGCTTACCGTTACCGCCGAAAGGATTTTAGCTCTGGGTTTAATACCCATCTCCTCACCTTTTCCTTTAGTACCTACGAGTACCAATGCCGCCCCGTCCACGATTCTTGAGCTATTTCCGGCAGTATGAATATGATTAATTTTTTCAAGGAAGGGGTACTTCCTTAAAGCTGCCGCATTAAAGCCGGCTTCCCCGTAATCCTTGAATGAAGGCGATAATTCCGCCAATGAGTCCGAAGTGGTATCAGGGCGTAAGGTTTCATCCTTGTCAAGGATGGTTAAACCATTACGGTCCAATACCGGGACAATGGATTTGTCGAAGTAGCCGTTTTCTTGTGCGTGAAAGGCGTTTTGTTGGGAACGAAGCGCGAAGGCATCCAATTCCTCCCTTGAAAACCCTTCAATGGATGCGATAAGATCCGCGCTAACCCCTTGGGGGATATAGCCCGTTTTTGTTACAACTTTAGGGTCGAAAAAAAGCGGCCCTCCATCGCTGCCCATAGGGACGCGGCTTAGGCTTTCCAAGCCTCCCGCCACTACTAGGTTTCCCCATCCCGCACGGATTTTCATGGCTGCGAAATTGACCGCCTCCAAACCGGAGCCGCAAAGCCTGTTGAGCTGGATGCCGGGTACGGAATCCTCCCAGCCTGAATGGATAAGCGCCGCCTTAGCTATATTCCCGCCTTGGTCCCTTACGGGAGTAGCACAACCTAGGAATAAATCGTTTACGTCCTTGGTGTCAATGGCATTGCGTTCACGCAAAGCCTCCATTACTTTTTCTAGGAGTAGTATAGGTTTTACCTCATGGAGTGCGCCATGCGGTTTACCGATGCCACGGGGAGTCCGGACGGCATCAAAAATAAAGGCATCAATCATTTGCGGTAAGATTGTAAACCCAAACCACTTTGGTGCGGGTATAGTTCGTGCCGCAAAGGTAAGGATTAAGGAGTAGTCAAAAAGGAAAAATTACAATGTTCCTCTCAGGGTAATCACGAAGTTCCTTCCGGGAGCGGAAAGACCTGAAGCAAATGTACGGTAATGTAGGTCCGCGATGTTTTCAATGGCGAAGTTGATTCCGAAGCCTCTGGAGAATTGGTAAGAGGTACGGAAGTTCAAGGTGCGCCAAGCCGGTGTTCCGTAATCAGGGATGGCTTGGTTCAAGTTATCCGAGTTCCCGGAGGATGGGTCGTAATCATTCACGTGTTTCCTTCCGTTGAATTGGATGGAAAACTCGGAGCGGAACTTCTTCCATTCCATGTCTTCGGCAGGGGAGCTCCATTGATAACCGATTCCTACGCTACCGTGGGTAGGCGGGATATGGGAAAGCGGAAGTTCGTCCAAATCCTCGAATTGGGAATCATTCAAACCGAAACCTTCCGTATATCTTCCTTTGATGAAGTTGATGTCGAAGTTGAAGAAGAACTTCTCATTGAGTTCCAATGCCGTACTTAAGGAGTAACCGTTGATTTTGGCTTTTGCGGCGTTTACATTGGCAATAACCCTATCCTCTGAACCATCTACGTTAAGTATAGTGGAGCCATTGGGTAGTTCCCATTCCTTCCTGACGATAGCATCCAAAAGGAGGGTATTGTAGTAAACGGCACTAATATTCAATTTTGAAGCGGGGTCATTTTCCCTGCCGCCCCATTCAAAGGTTTTACCGGCACTGAATTCGGTGTTTAATGCGTACTCCGATTTAAGATCCGGGTTCGGAACGGTAACGTATCCTGATTTTGAACGGATTTTTGAGAAATCATCTACGTTGGGTACACGGAAACCCGTGGAGAAGGAGCCTTTTACGGACCACTTGCTCTTGGGCGAAAATGCGAAACCAACTGCCGCCGTCGGGCTACCGGCTGAAATACCGATAGGACTGAGTTGGTCATATTGCAAGGAATCAATGCCGGGTGCCGACCTGTAAGAAGCGGTTACATTGGCATAAGTATATCTTGCTCCCGCGATAAAGCGGAATGTTTTTGCCTCATTTTGCGCGCTGTAATTGGCATATGCGGCAAGGGTAGTCATGCTGTTTCCGTCGTTACCGTAACGTGTAATTCTGGTATTGAAAGTGGTCCCGGTAGATATGTCAAACTCATCCGCCTTAGAGCGCACATAGTTATAGGCGATATCCGTTCCGTAGAGAAGTTTATGTCTCTCGTTTTCGTCCAAGTACTTCTTGAAATCCGTAGTAAAATTTAATACATAGACGTCCTCAAAGTTCCTTCCTCTTGCTGCCGCGTTTAATTTACGCTGCACACGATCCTCATTGATTTTTTGGAAAGCGAAAGTGATATTCGAGAAATCCTTCATTTTTTTCTTTCGGGTGCTTTCCGCACGATAGGACAGGAAGGTTCTGGTTTGTGGACCGTAATACCATTCCGCGAACTTAGGAAGCCCGTTTTTCTCCTCCGTCAGCTTATCGTAGCGTTGGATGTTGGAGGAAGTGGAAAATTGGAAGTTCAGGGTATGGCTAAGATCGTCCGTCTTTTGGATTTTTAGTTTTTGCAAAAAGTCTATTTGGAAATAGCCCCTTTGGAACCAGCGACCGTAATCCGTTCCTTGCTGGAAGAAAGGATCGTCGCTTTGTACTACGATATCATCACCGTTTACCCTTGCTACGTATTGGTTCCTGTACCATAGGTCCGGAATGGTTACACCTACGCCCTCAGCATCCATGCCAAGGTCCGGGAGGTTTTTACCCGCCCTTGGATCTCCGAATTTGGAAACCGTGAAACTGGTTACGGACCCTACGGTTTTGCCTCCTCTTACAAAGTCAACGTGACCCGTAAACGCGGAGTTTGCCGTAGCGTATCTGCTGTACCAATTGGTGGATAGGGTAGTGGAGTCGTTTGTGAAACGGGTTACTTTAGGGTCGATAGTGCGCAGGTTTAGAACACCTCCAAGGGCATCTGAACCATACATTACGGCTGAGGGGCCAAAAATAACTTCCATCCTTTCAAGGATGGCATTATCAATGGTAATAATATTTTGAAGGTGACCGTTCCGGTAAATGGCATTGTTCATTCGAACACCATCAAGAACGATTAGAACCTTATTTGCCTCGAATCCACGTAGAATTGGGCTTCCTCCACCCGCTTGGGATTGTTGAACGTAT
>JAHDDF010000100.1 GCA_020629475.1 Saprospiraceae bacterium | reverse complement strand
ATCCTCGGAAATGTGTTTCTTCCAGAATTCTACGGCTTCCATGTCAGCCTCCAAGTCTTCCGCTTCGGCTCCTTTAAAAACGGAAACGTACAATCTATCCTTGGGGAGTTTGTAGACTTCCGTCAATAATTCCCAAGCCCAATCGATGGCTTCCTTCTTGAAGTAATCACCGAAGGACCAGTTACCCAACATCTCGAACATGGTATGGTGGTACCCGTCGATTCCGACCTCCTCCAAGTCATTATGCTTTCCCGAAACGCGAAGGCACTTCTGGGTATCCGCAATCCTGCGGTTATCGGGCGTACGGTTTCCAAGGAAGAAGTCCTTGAATTGGTTCATACCCGCGTTGGTAAACATAAGGGTAGGATCATCCTTATTTACGATAGGAGCGGAAGGAACAATTTTGTGTCCCTTGGATTCGAAGAAGTCGAGGAATGCCTGTCTGATTTCCTTGGTCGTCATGTTTGCGTTTTTTACTTCGGGAAACCTCTTAAAAAGTATTAAAGTTTCCCTTGGAAGCAACTTGATTGTCTCTAGCTTGTTTTTGACTAGCGTAAGGGCAATCGGCTAAAAATGTTGACACCGGATCCCGGTGATTGTCATCGTATCAATTACAAAAACCACTGTTTTCCTTGAAAAGTGCCTTTTCTTGTCCGGAATTTTTCCGGAATCTTTGTCAATCCGGAGTCTCGAAAGTAAATTTGGACGAGAGAAAACAAGGCAACTTTTGAATCGGGGAGAACAAAAGCGGCGATTGAGCGCCAAAATTAGCCGTTTCCCGATAATTAACCGACCGATGAGAAAAGAAAAATTCGTCTACAATAAACAGACCCTCAGGTATGAGAAGGTAGTCGAGCCGATTAAAGTCAAGATACTACGAGCCTTTGCTTTCGTTTGTGCGGTATTATTCTTCTCCGCTATCGTTATCACGATATATAATGCTACCGTGGATTCCCCGGAGGAAAAGGCATTAAAAAGAGAGTTGAATCAATCACAAACGCAGTATAAAGCATTATCCGCCGAGCTGGATAAAATGGATAAGGTTCTTGGCAATTTAAAGGATCGACAACAAGGAGCATTTACCATGGCATTCGGAATGGAGCCCATCGATGAAGATGTATGGGACGTGGGTGTAGGTGGTTCCAAAAAATATACACATCTTACCAAGTATAAGAACACGGGAGACCTGATGTTCGACGTGACCAAAAAAGCGGACAAGCTAGGTCGTAGAATGGCATTACTTTCCCATTCCTTGGATACCATCATGAAAATGGCGGAGGACAGGGACAAGCAGTTCGCTTCCGTTCCTTCCATTAAGCCCATCCGTGAGGATAAGCTGAATAAAAAAGTTCAATTGCTTTCCGGTTTCGGAATGCGTTTGCACCCTATTCATAAGGTGAGGAGAATGCACAAGGGAATTGACTTCTCCGCTCCTAAGGGAACACCCATTTACGCTTCCGGTGACGGAAAAGTAGTTTCCGTTGAGAATAAGCGTACCGGCTACGGTAAGAACGTAAGAATTTCCCACGGCTATGGATACAAGACCTTATATGCCCATATGAGCAAAATCGATGTTAAAGTCGGTGAGCAAGTGAAAAAGGGTCAAATCATCGGTTTGGTAGGAAGTACAGGTACATCTACCGCGCCGCACTTGCATTATGAAGTACATTATATGGGTAAAGCCGTTAATCCAATCCACTTCGTATTGGATGGTTTATCTACCGAAGAATACCAAGACTTGATTGATATGTCTTCCTTGACGAATCAGTCTTTTGATTAGATTTTTTGCTACCAGCTAGCTAGCGAGGGGATGACTCATTGTCATCCCCTCGTTTGTTTAACCACAACCTTATCGTAATATGAAATCTTATTCCACCCTTTTCTTTTTTGCTTTCGTATTGATTTTAGTCTCTTGTAATAATCAAGAACCCGTTCAGATTCAAGAAGAAGCAAAAGCCGTTCTTGTAGATTCTACCGTTGAGATTTCAGCGGATGAAATAAAAGAAGAAAAAGCGGATTCCGCAGAAGTTACTTTGCATAGTATTATCGGGGTAGGGGATATGATGTTGGGAACCAATTATCCCAATGCGGGGTATTTGCCGGCAAACGGTGGGCGTGATATGTTGGCATCCGTAGAGCATATTCTTCAGGATGCGGATGTAACCTTCGGGAATTTGGAAGGGGTTTTATTGGATAAGGGTGGAAGAGTAAAACGTTGTTCCAATCCGGATTTATGTTACGCGTTCCGTTCCCCGGAATCTTACGTAAATCATTTCGTGAATGCGGGTTTTGATGTAGTAAGTATCGCCAATAACCACACGGGGGATTTCGGTCCGGAAGGACGCAGAAGGACCAAGGAGGTTTTGACGAATGCAGGAATTGAATTTGCGGGTTTGGCGGGCACGGATGAGTATGCCTTATTTGAAAAGAATGGTGTGCGTTACGGTTTTGCCGCTTTCGCGCCGAACTCAGGAACGGTAGACGTTAGGAATATTACTAGAGCCAAACAAATCGTTTCCAATATTGCCGCGCAGAGTGATATCGTTATCGTATCCTTCCACGGCGGTGCCGAAGGTGCCAAGCACCAGCACACGCCTTGTACCACGGAGAAATTCTACGGTGAGAATAGAGGGAACGTATGTAAATTCGCCCGTGCCGTTGTGGATGCCGGTGCGGATGTCGTATTCGGGCACGGACCGCACGTAACGCGTGGCGTGGAATTGTATAACAATCGTTTTATCGCTTATTCCTTAGGGAATTTCTGTACTTACGGTAGATTTAATGTTAGAGGCCCCAATGGTGTCGCGCCCATCGTAAAAGTATATTTGGATGATAACGGTGGTTTTGTTCACGCGCAAATGACCTCCATTTACCAAGCCAAAACCCACGGCCCTAAGGTAGATTCCCAAAACCGTGCGGTGATGAAAGTGAAGGAATTAACCAAGGCGGATTTCCCGGATACGCCGCTTGATATTTTTGAGGACGGGATGATTTTAAAGAGATAATACCTTCCGAGACAAATCCTTAATCACGCCCTTCTCCTTCGGATCATACAGCCAATTATTATCAAAGCGTTCGATGATCATTTCCACGGGTTCATCCGATAGGGTGAGGGAGTGGAATTGGGTACCTAGATTTTGCCGGAAGGAATCCACTTTGGCAAGGATATCCTCATCAATCTTATACATGATGAAATCGGACATGACGAGGACGTCCGCGTCCTTGTAATTGCTGGTTTCCAATTGCCGGAAAACCTCGTATAATGCTAGCGAAACATCCGTTCCACCGTGGAAGGACATGGTAAGGAAAGCGGCAAGCTCATCCAAGGAGTCACCGAGTTTATAAAGGTCTATGGTTTGGATGCCCGTACTGAAGTTAATGAGGTAGGCTTTCCGGTTTTCCCGTATCGCCATTTTCAAAATCCCGAAGCAAAGCACCTTGGCGATTTGCTCCGCCCTACCGAACATGGAGTCCGAGGTGTCAATACAAATAATGAAAGGTCCTTTCTCCTTGGTTTTTACCCTTCGATGGATTTCCGTGAAAGTGTGCGTGGAGGAAACCAATCGTTTATCCTCATATCGAAAGGTAAGCAGGCTTTTATCAACGAATTTTTTGTAAAACAAGTTTTCCGTTTCCTCATGCCCAAGGAGCGCCGCTTCGGAACTAAGTAGATTACTCAGGTCATCCGATTCATGTACGCCCGTAATTTCCGAGCGTAGGGTAGGGTCGTCCACCCATTCCTTGCGGACGATGGTCTTCTCCATTTCCTCTTCCTCCGTTTCAATTTCCGCTTCACGAAGTCGTCCCAACAAATCCGCTAATTCACGGATGGATTTCTCGTTTTTTAAGAGTTCATCATATTTTTCAAGGACATTGAAGGAAGTGTTTTTCCATAATCCCCTAGAAAAATCCCAGAAGCGTTGGGAGTAATCCGCAAAAGGGGAAATGATGGACAAAAGCTTCTTGTACTCTACTACCTTTTCCTTGAGGGTTTCCGTGAATTCATGCTTCTGCTCATCCAAATGCTTAATCCTATATTTCAGGATTTTTGCGGATAAACGAGCATCCCAAACAGCAAGTAAATCATGAATCAAACGTTCTAGTTTGTCCTTGGATTCATCACTTAAATCCGAGTAGGTTTTGCCTTCCCGTAATGCCTGGAATTTGCTGCCATAAAATTGATGATCCAAATCCAAACGATCATAAATCCCGGAAAGGTATTGAAGCAGGACACCGTTCATATCCACGAACCTTGGGCTTGGCGTATGCGCCCATTTGCCCAGGTGTGTTTTCTCTTCCTGAAACGGATTTTTCTTAGCGGATTCAAGGAGGGATTGCGTAACGAAACGCAGACTATCGGATGCTACCTTCTGGCGCATGGAAGGATTTTCCTTGCATAAATCCATCAGTTCTTCAATGGTGAAGATTTCTTCAAGTGCTTCCTTGAAATAATTGTAATAATCCTCCTGTAATGCAGGGGGTAATTCCTCGTCCGGAAAAAACTTGGATTTTAGGAATTGAACGAGATACGTCCTGGATTTCCTATCCAAAACCTGCCCGAATTCAATGAAACGGTCAAAATCCGATTGTAATTCCTGTTGTACCATATCCTACATAAACCAAAGCCCGTGAAGGATGTTCACGGGCTTTGGTTTATGTAGGATTAATCCTTCTTTTTGTTCTTCTTCTTTTTCTTCTTTTTCTTTTTGGAAGCTTTTTCAGAAGAGCCTTTTCCGGGAACCATTTCAATTGCTAATCCTCTTTCCTCTTTCAAGATTCCAAGGACGGTTTTCTTAAAGTCACCTAGATTTATATCATCCGTTTTCCACCCGATACCGAAATTCCCCCTACTGGATTCCTTGATTTCACAAAGGAGGTGCTTGGGTGAATCCTCCCCGAAGGGCATCGTTTTTTCGGAAAGGATTAGCCGGTCAATTTTGCGGGCTTCCGTATCCAATTGGTAGAAGATAAAATAAGGATCGGCAAATTCTTCGGGATCTTTAAAAGCACGGTAAATCAAGCAAATCCTCCCGTTGAACTCTAATTTATCCACAAGGAGGGATTGTGGCTCCTCATAGTAATCCTTAGGGAGTTTTTCGGCATGGAATGCTGTTTGCATCACCTTGAATTGCTTAGCTCCCGCCTCATACTTCTCCGCACGGTTGAGCATCTGGATGTAAGACTCCATGAGCTCATAATCCTCAGGGTTTATTTCAAAGTATTCATCATAGGCTTTTTGTGCCGCATCAAAATTCTTTAGCCCTTCCTCAATGGCGGCAATATCCATAAGGTTACGTGAGTAAGCACTTACGCCACCTAGCCAATAGGTTTCCTCCGGGCCCATTAGATCCTTGGAAGCGTATAGCTCTTCCAGGGCCGTTTCGTTATTTCCCTGCATATATTTCACATGCGCGGACAGGTAAAAGGGGATTTTATTTTCCTTGCTTACTTCTTTTCCCTTTTCGAAGAGTTCAAGTGCCTTATCGTATTGATCATTGTAATAATAGAGCAAGCCTAATTCCACGTAAGCGGATGTATGATCCGGCTCTAATTCAAGGATAGTATTATAATCCTCGATGGCTGACTTGTTATTATCAATCGCTTGATTGCCATTGGCGCGCCAGAAATAACCATCCACTAGCTTGGGATCCTTTTCGATATAAACCGTATAAAAATCAATCGCCGTACCGAAGTTGTCCATAAATAAATGTGAATGGCCAATGGCCTCTAAATCTTCCAATGAAATATCTTCCGGTAGATCGGTAGATTTAGGGTACTTTATGGTGATCTTTTCATATTCCTCCGCTTCAAAAAGTTCGAGAGTGGTTTGACCGAAGGAGAAAAAAGAAACGGAAATGAAAGTGAGAATAAAAAATGGAATACGCATTGGGGACGTGTTTTTGGTGAATGATTAAAAGGTTTTTGGGCTTGGGTATAT
Organism: Saprospiraceae bacterium; assembly: GCA_020629475.1. Taxonomy (GTDB): domain Bacteria; phylum Bacteroidota; class Bacteroidia; order Chitinophagales; family Saprospiraceae; genus JAHDCE01. The sequence continues at coordinate 6,308 of JAHDDF010000100.1, read as the reverse complement.
TTCAAGGTACAAAAAAAGCCACGAGGTTTCCACCCCATGGCTTTTGTATTACTAGAAGAAGGGAATAATTACTTCTTCTTTTTCTTTTTGCCGCCGGCTTGCTCTAATTCAAGAGGTGCCTTTTTTGCCAATGCCTTGATTTTTTCCTCTAACTCGTACTCGTCACCGGGCTTGTAACCGGAATGAGAGTAAACGATATTTCCTTCTTGGTCAATCAAGAACGTTTGAGGAACGGTTTGGAAATTCAAGGCCTTTTTCAATTCTTCGTTGGCATCACTAAGAACATCGTATTCCCAACCAAAGCTATCTACCATAGGCTTTACTTTACGAAGGGCACGTGCGTTATCGATGGTTATGGCAACCAACTGCATGTCGTACTCATCTTGCCAATCCTCATATACGTCGGCAATGGTATTTAATTCCTTTTTACAAGGGGAACACCAAGTAGCCCAGAAGCTGAGAACCGTGATTTTTCCTTGGTTGGTGTATTCCTGGATATTGACCGTTTTACCGTCTAGGGTTTTAACGTCAATGCTAGGAACGGTTTTTTGGGCGCTAATGGAGAAAGCCAATACCGTACATACCAGTAATGCGGCTAGGGACTTCAAGATTTTCATTTGTAAGATTGATTTGTGTCCATGATGGTGCGCTATTGCGCGAAACGAATGTAAAATAGGAATTCCCGGTAGGATTGTCCAATTAACCCAAGAGGGTTTAACGCTTAATTAAGAACTAATTTTGAAATGCTTCATTTGCCCGACAATATGTGGTTAATTCGTTAAGAAAATTTAAGCCTTGACATTTTTGGTAGCACGTTAACACAATAATTTTTTTGCCGACAACCGCGTTTTGCCATGTCACGTCGTTACGGAATTGACTCATTTTTATTACCAATTTTAACTCAAACATGAAACGTAAAATCTACTTTGCCTTATTCCTGTTTATAGGCTTAGGTACGGGGCAGGCTTTTGCTCAATGTACTTGTGAATGCGTAGGAGCGCCCCCGGCTTACCCGGAACCTTTGGTTTTAACAGCGCCGCTGGATGATCCTACTTGTGCCTCTGAGTGTACTTTCTTAGGGTATGGTTCACACACTTTCCTGGCTCCCGGGCAATGTTTTTGTTTTCTTCCCCCGGCGGGAGCGCCACCTGATCCAAGCCCGGCACAACCTTCACCGGATGCTGCCACTTGTAACGGGATTTGTACCACCCAATACGGATACCTATCCAGTACCTGTGCCCCTTTACCCGTAGAAATGGTTTCCTTCAAGGGATACCTCCATGCTAATGGAAGAACCATCGGCCTTTCTTGGATTACCGCTTCCGAATCGGAAAATTTCGGTTTCGATATCGAACGCTCCAAGGACGGGTCTTCTTGGGAAACCCTATCCTTTGTTGAAGGAAACGGGACTACCGCGGAGGAATCCAACTACGTATGGATGGATCAAGCTCCCTTAGAGGGGCTTAACTATTATCGCTTGAAACAAATCAATCTTGATGGCTCTTTTGAGTATTCCAAAATTATTTTGGTAAACAAGGGAGCAAAGGAATCAGGTAGCCAAATTTTTGCTTGGCCAAATCCGGCGAAGGATTTGATCAATTTTCAAGTAGTCGGGAAAGAAGATTATCCTTTAAACGCTATTGCCGTTTATGACGTAAGCGGGAAAATGGTTCTTCAGGGATTCCCTCAATCTTATAATATCGGAACAAGTCAGGCAAAACTTGATATTTCCGTATTGCCGAAAGGAACTTACTTCCTTTCCGTTTATGACGGTGAAGAAATATTAACCAAGAAGTTCGTGAAGCTGTAAGCTTCAGACCTAACCAAATGCCTTCGCCCACGGTACCGTACCGTGGGCGTTTTTTTTGCGCCGTTATTTCAGGTTTACTTGAGTTTTGCTGTCAAAACGTCCCAATTATCAAACGATAATGGACAAAAAGGCTTCAATTTGACGGAATTTTGCCTTGGTACGATCTATGACTTCCCTAAGGAAAGGATATCCGAAATACAAGGAAATCCATAGTATGCAACGGTAAAGTCGTCAAGCGGTATCCCTTTCGGGGATTACTTTGGGAAAACCGACCTTTTTTGTGCCGGTAACCGTTACTTTTGCAGACGAAATGAATCCCTCGGCTTGGAGTACCTTATTTTCCGGGCCCTTTCGAAGAAAATACAATAGAGACAAACCATGTTTAAAGGTTTATTAGGTAAAATATTCGGTTCTAAATATGACAAGGACGTAAAGGAATACGCTCCTTTTATTGATGTCATCAATGAGCATTTTGAATCTTTCAAGAGCTTATCAAATGATGAGCTAAGGGGAAAAACCCTTGCTTTTCGTGAGCAAATCAAAAACCATCTTGCCGGCATCGAGCAAGATATCGAAACGGTACGCGCACAAGCTGCTGAAGAAACCGACTTCGGTACCAAGGAGGAATTGTTCGAGCAAGTGGATGAACTTGTTAAACAGAGGGATCAGCACCTAGAGGAAATCCTGAAGGAAATTCGCCCTGAGGCATTCGCGGTTGTAAAAGAAACGGCACGCCGTTTTTCGGAGAAGGATGCTATTTCCGTTACCGCCACTGATCACGATCGTGAGTTAGCGGCAAATCCAAAGAAGGATTATGTCACCATCGAAGGTGATAAAGCCATTTTCAAGAATTCTTGGAAGGCGGCGGGTGGTGAAATCACCTGGAATATGGTGCACTATGACGTGCAGCTTATCGGTGGTATGGTACTGCATGACGGAAAGATTGCGGAGATGGCAACGGGTGAGGGTAAAACCCTTGTGGCAACCCTTCCCGCTTACTTGAACGGTCTTCCCGGTTATGGCGTTCACGTGGTTACCGTGAATGATTACCTAGCCCGTCGTGACTGTGAATGGGTAGGTCCAATCATGGAGTTCTTGTTCCTGACCATTGATTGTATCGATAATTATAAGCCTCATTCCGAAGGAAGAAGAAAGGCTTACAACTGCGATATCACCTACGGAACCAATAACGAATTCGGTTTTGATTACCTACGTGATAACATGGTGCGTTCCAAGGACGAAATGGTTCAAGGTAAGCACCACTTCACCATGATTGACGAGATTGATTCCATTCTTGTGGATGATGCTCGTACACCATTGATTATTTCCGGTCCGATTCCGCAAGGGGACCAACAAGAATACAAGCCCCTTAAACCAAAAGTAGAGGGATTGATTAATGCCCAAAGAAAATTAGCTACCCAGTATTTGGCGGAAGCCAAAACCAAAATCAAGGACGGTGATGCCGGTTTCGAGGAAGGCGAAGGTGGTCTTGCGCTACTTCGCGCCCACCGTGCTTTACCCAATTACCGTCCTTTGATAAAATTCTTGGCGGAGCCGGGAATGAAGGTGATCCTTCAAAAGACGGAGAACTTCTACATGCAGGAGCAATCCAAGAACATGCCTTTGGTGGATGCCGAGTTGTACTTCACGATTGACGAGAAAAACAACGTGGTAGACCTAGGGGAGAAAGGCGCGGAATACCTGTCCAAAGGAAACGAGGATTCCAACTTCTTCATCATGGAGGACATTACCGAAACGGTGATGAATATCGAGGCGGATGAATCCCTTTCCGATGAGGAAAAACTGGAGAAAAAGAACGAAGCGGTTCAAACCTATTCCGTAAAGGCGCAACGCTTGCACTCCATCAACCAATTGCTAAAAGCGTACACCCTTTTTGAAAAGGACGTGGATTACGTGGTAATGGATGACCAGGTAAAAATCGTGGATGAGCAAACGGGTCGTATCATGGATGGCCGTCGTTATTCCGATGGTTTGCACCAAGCCTTGGAGGCGAAGGAAAACGTGAAGGTTGGGGATCTTACCCAAACTTATGCGTCTGTAACGCTTCAGAATTACTTCCGTATGTACCACAAGCTTTGCGGTATGACCGGTACGGCGGAAACGGAGGCGCAGGAATTCTGGGAAATCTATAAACTTGATGTTGTAGTAATCCCGACGAACCGTCCCATCCAAAGGGATGACCGTGATGACTTGGTGTACCGTACCGAGCGTGAAAAATATAATGCGGTAATTGATGAGGTAGTGAAGCTTTCCGGTGAAGGACGTCCGGTCTTGGTGGGTACCACTAACGTGGATATCTCCGAGAAGTTGAGCCGTATGTTGAACATGCGCGGCATCAAGCACCAAGTATTGAACGCCAAGCAACACCAGCGCGAGGCGGAGGTAGTAACCCTTGCGGGTAAGCCGGGTGCGGTAACTATCGCTACGAACATGGCGGGTCGTGGTACGGATATCAAAATCAGCGATGAAGTAAAGGCTTCCGGTGGTTTGGCGATTATCGGTACGGAACGCCACGATTCCCGAAGGGTAGATAGACAGCTTCGTGGTCGTGCCGGTCGTCAGGGAGATCCGGGTTCTTCCCAGTTCTACGTTTCCTTGGATGATAAGCTGATGCGATTGTTCGGTTCCGAGCGTATCGCTAAGTTGATGGACCGTATGGGTTACGAGGAAGGCGAGGTGATCCAGCACAATATGGTATCCAAATCCATAGAGCGTGCCCAGAAGAAAGTAGAGGAAAACAACTTCGGAATCCGTAAGCGCTTGTTGGAGTACGATGACGTAATGAACATCCAGCGTGAAGCGATTTATAAGAGAAGAAAGAATGCCCTTGAAGGCGATCGTCTTTCCGTGGACTTAAATACCATGTTCCTTTCCTTAACGGAGGAGTTGGTGATGATTCACAAGAACGGCGGTAATTACGAGACTTTCCGTGAGGAATGTTTGCGTGTCATGGGTATTGATCCTGAATTAACGGAGGATACTTTTGAGGCACAGGACGTGAACGTTGTAATCGGGGAATTCCAAGAGCAAGTAAACCGTTTATACGCGCAAAAGACGGAGCAAATCACAAAGGTTTTATTACCGATTTGCAAGGACGTACTCGAGCGTGAAGGACATCGTTACAAGCGCATTTCCATTCCGTTTACGGATGGTCGTCAGCGTCCTTTACACATTGCCGCCGATTTGGAATCCGCGGTACATTCGGATGGTAAATCCATTATGCGGGATATCGAAAAAACGATTACCCTTGCCCTTTTGGATGATGCTTGGAAGGATCACCTTCGTTCTATGGATGAATTGCGTACCTCGGTTCAGGCGGCGCAGTTCAAGCAGAAGGATCCTTTGGTGGAATACAAGATTGAAGCCTACGATTACTTCGAGCGTTTCATGAGTGACGTTAACCGTGATGTGGTTTCCTACCTTACCAAAGGTGGGCTACAATTCCGCAGTGAGGAGCGTACCCTTCAGCAAGCCAAGGAGCAAAAGACGGATCTTTCCAAGGTAAGTACCAATAAAGCCGAAGGCGGCGGTACGGATACCCAACGCCGTGCTAGGGCAGCAGCCGAAGCGGCGGGCGGTAGAAAACGAGTGGAAACCTTCAAGCGCGAGGGTAAGAAAATCGGAAGAAACGACCCTTGTCCTTGCGGTAGTGGCAAGAAGTACAAACAGTGCCACGGTAAGCGGTAGAAGATAAGAGGAGAAAGACCTCCCGGGTTTCTAAAACTTCGGAGGTCTTTCTCTTTTATGAGGTTTTACACCTTGATTTTTCCTTGAAAAAACCTTATTTTAATAGTCTAATACCGTTGTGATTTGCAAATGATTCGAACCATAAAAATTGTAAAAAAAGGACAGGATGAAGGTAATTTGATTTACTTCCTCTCCTTATCACCAAAGGAAAGGTTGAAGCATTTGGAGGATTTAAGAACCAAGTATTTCAAAGGGCAAGATATAGATGATTCTAGACAAGGATTTCAGAGAGTTTATACAGTTGTTAAACGAGCATAAGGTTGAATATTTAGTTGTTGGAGGTTATGCCTTGGCTTTGTTATTTTTAAAATTAGGAAAGGCGTGAAGGTTCGAAAGACCCGACCTTGACGGGTTTAGTGTAGAAATCATCAAAATACGTTAAAGGAAGAAATACTGTTCGAGGTTATAGTTTCTTTATTTGAAAATCAGTCAGGAAGAAATATGCTTGAAAATCAATTGTCCACCGAGTTTTATTTATTCCTAGAATTTTGTTGATTTCGGAGCGTGAAGAAGCCGTCATAGTCGTGATTTTTGCTTCTTTTCATCTAGGAAAAGAAGAAGAGAAGCACTTCAGTGTTATTAGTCCAGGGGTGTTTTAAATCTTTCTTTTTGTGTTTTCACTCCTTGGACGGAAAGTATTGCGGATATTTTATGTTCTTCTTTCGGGGCTCAAAAAGAAGAAGAGAGGTGCTCCTGTTTTACGCATTTAATTCTTTCTAAGAAGCTATCT
>JAHDDF010000607.1 GCA_020629475.1 Saprospiraceae bacterium | reverse complement strand
GAGAAGCAGTCGGGGTCGAGTGTGAGGGGCAAGTCAAGAATTTCCCGTAAGGGAAACCGGTACATAAGGAGAGCCTTGCACATGCCGTCCATAAGCGTGGTGAGGTTCGAGGAGGAATTCAGGAATCTCTATGAACGGGTTTACGAAAGGTCCGGACTCAAAATGAAGGGACTGGTTGCCGTGCAGAGAAAATTACTGTTGCTCATTTATACCTTATTCAAGAAAAATGAAAGATATGACCCGGAATACAGAGAAAAGGAAATCACAGAAAATTGTAGACAGGATACAAATCCTGCCTACGCTGGATGATTACTCGGAAGTAACCTCCTTTGGTCATTCTAAGTTAGAATTATTTTTGAATACTGTTGCTTTTTAACACAGCATCGTGTGTATAACAAATTGCACAAAAGATTAACTTAGTCGACATCAAAACGTGAAACTCTCATGGCTTCAAAAGAAATCGTAGACTCCATTTTAGAATCAATCAGGGATGAAGTTTCGGAATTCGTGGAAAAGGAATCCAAGATTACGTCCTCCCTTGAATACGAGGAGGAGGTTCTCCGTCTATCCCGGGAATTCGCCTTGAAACTGATTTCCAAGGGCGGCCAAGATTTGCCGAAAAGTCGTAATTCAAAAAAAAGTCCTGACGGGTTTCGGAAGGATAGAGTTGGCTAAAGGCCACGTCCTTTTAGGTAGCACGTCGAAATTCGGGGTCAGCGAGCGAATGCAAGGCTTGGCTTGTTTGGTGGGTCAGTCGGTCGTTTATGAAGAGGCTAGCGATTTATTGTCGGAGCTAGCGGGAATCGCTATGTCGGGTATGCAAATCCAACGGATTTGCCACCATTACGGAAAAACCTTGGATGTTTTGGTCGAAAAGGATTGCGGGGCGGTCATCCCCCGTTTGGATACCGGGAAGGACGAGGAGGGAACATACGTGATGGTTGACGGTTCAATGCTTTATACGAGGACGGACGAATGGAAGGAGTTCAAGTTGGGAAGGATATTCCGGCAAAGCCAAGTGGTTGATATCCATACCAAAAGACGGGAGGTGCTGCACTCCGTCTATGTTGGTCACCTAGGGGGCGTCAATGATTTTTTCCCGAAGCTCGAAAGGCATTTGGTCGGTTACGGAAAGAAGGTCATTATCGGTGACGGTGCGAAATGGATATGGAATTGGGCGGAGGACAACTATCCGGACGCCTTACAAATATTGGACTTTTACCACGCCAAGGAAAAGCTCGTGCTTTTCGCCAAACACCAATTCAAGGAAAAGGAGGAAAGGCGGGGATGGGTTAAGGAACAAGCGGATAGACTCCTTGCCGACGGCTTGGAAAAGGTCTTGGAAATCATAAGGAAATGCCGGGCAAGAAATCCCGAGGCTAGAGCCACAAAACAAAATGTTATCCACTATTTTACGGAACATGATGACCGTATGATGTACGGTACTTACAAGGCAAAGGGATTAATGATCGGTTCCGGCCCTATTGAGGCGGCGCACCGGAGCGTTATTCAACAACGCATGAAATTATCAGGACAAAAATGGTCTATTGACGGAGCCAACGCAAATCTATATCTCTTGGGCTTTTCAATTCATTTAGCAATTTTGGACTTTCAAACTTTAGATCATGTTTTGGCATAAGCACTGATTGTATGAGTAAGCAATAAATGATGCAACAAAAATATTGAACAGGTATCTCTATTTTTTGGAGATAATGGCTTTACATATTGATGTAGTAATGCTCTCTTGAAATCGTTACAATCGTTATAAGATGCTTTTAGTGAGTTGGTTACGAATGGATAAACTTGGCTTTTTATTAGAGGAAATCACCTTTTGTAGTCTTGCTTTTAGAATTAAGACGCTACTTAGTTTATGTATGAGTACTGAGGTAAAGAAAACCCTCGTTTTTCTTACTTCATAACTGAATGTTTTGCCAATCCCAA
>JAHDDF010000606.1 GCA_020629475.1 Saprospiraceae bacterium | reverse complement strand
AGACGTCTACGCTGGCGCGCAATGTGGAACCCGGACATGTATCATGGCTGGGGGCGCCAAAAATCATATTTCGAAGGTTGGTATTTCAAAATCGTTTCCAAGGAGGAAGATGCCGCTTTTGCGGTTATCCCGGGAATTGCCATGGAGGAAGACGGTAAGAAACATGCTTTTATCCAGGTCATGGACGGTAAGGCTTGTACCATGAAATACCATGAATTCAGTGCCGATGAATTTCGTCCCTCCAAGGAGACATTCTCCTTGGATTTAGGCGGCAATCAATTTTCAGCAGAGGGTTTACAATTGGATTTACCGGATATAAAATGCGACCTCAAGTTTTCCGGAAGGGTTCCTTGGCCCAAGCATTTGAACGCTCCGGGAATTATGGGTTGGTTTTCCTTCGTCCCGTTTATGCAATGTTATCATGGTGTAGTAAGTATGGATCATACCATTCATGGTGATTTATCCTTCAACGGAAAATCCTTGGATTTTGAGGGAGGAAAAGGATACCTGGAAAAAGACTGGGGAACCTCTTTTCCCAAGTGCTGGATTTGGATGCAAACCAATCATTTTGATTATGATTCCCCTGTTTCCCTCTGTGCTTCCGTAGCGCATATCCCTTGGTTGGGCAATCATTTTATCGGTTATATCGTAGGGTTTTTATTTGAGGGAAAAGTATATCGTTTCGCGACATACACCGGAGCAAAAATGAAAGCGGCATTGTTTGATGATAGGGTAGAGCAGTCATTCAAGGACGGTACGCACCGCTTGGAATTAATAGCTTACAAGGCGGAAGGAACCGATTTGGTTTCCCCGATTTCCGGGAGTATGCGCGGGAAAGTGAATGAAAGCGTAAATGCCCGTGTAGATGTTCGTTTTTATCGAAAGGAATCACTTATTTTCGAGTCTACCGGAAGAAATGCGGGTTTGGAAGTTGGTGGGGATACCGAGGAACTCCTCACCCAAACTTGGCGAAGGTGATCTTTAATGATGAATTAGGAATGAATAATTGAATTCCTTTTTTACAAAAAAGCTTCGATGAAAAAGTTCTTGAAAATTCTAGGGTTTATCGTCCTTGGAATCGTGTTGATACTAGCCATCCTTTATTTTATTTTCAATGAATCCCGACCCGATGGAGTTGAAGGGGAAAAAGCGGAGGCATTGGCTAAGAAAATCGAAGCGGCAGTAGATAAGGCTGCTTGGGATACCACCCAATACATCCAATGGACATTCAGGGGGGAACATTCTTTTCTTTGGGATAAGGAACGCCACTTGGTGAAGGTGAACTGGGGTGACAATGAGGTGTTATTAAATCCGAATGAAGTAAGCGGTATTGCCACTGTTGCCGGAAAGGCGCAAGATGAAAAAGCCAATGATAAATTGGTAAAAACCGCTTGCCATTATTTTTGGAACGATTCATTTTGGATGAACGCTTTTACCAAATTCTACGACAAGGGCGTTAGCCGTGGTATCGTAAAAACCGATGACGGTAGGGAAGGACTCATGGTTACATACTCATCCGGTGGAATTACCCCCGGTGATTCATACCTTTGGTTTACCGATGAAAACGGCTTGCCTACCTCTTGGAAAATGTGGGTAAATATTATACCGATAGGCGGCTTGGAATTCACTTGGGAAAATTGGGAAAAATTACCATCAGGTGCAATGGTGGCTAAAGACCATAAAAGTAAAATTTTGGAAATTCCGCTAACGAATGTAAAAGCCGGAAATTCCTACACCGATTTCGGTTTAACCGAAGACCCGTTTAATGCAATTAATAATTAATAATGAAGAAGTAATTCTTGGCTCGACTAAGAAATTCTGTGGCTGCCTTTGAATGAATCAATTGCTTGAAAATGTGGATATAAGATATATCCCGATTCCTATCGGGATACGTCTGATTAGCAATATTTTAGACAATTGACCTATTCGAATAGAGAGCAACAG
>JAHDDF010000605.1 GCA_020629475.1 Saprospiraceae bacterium | reverse complement strand
CAGCAACAGATTTGCCTATCAAAGCCAAAATCATTCTTCATTTTTAATTCTTCATTGTTCATTCCCCCTACACTCCTCTTCGTTTTCTGATCATTCCTTCTTGGACAACGGAAGCTACCAATTCTCCTTGTTGGTTGAATACGTTTCCTCTGGTAAAGCCCCGGGCATTGGAAGCGCTTGGGCTATCAATGGAATACAACAACCATTCATCCGCCCTGAAATCGCGGTGGAACCACATGGCATGATCCAAGGAGGCAAGTTGTAATTGCCAATATTCCACTTCCCCGAAATGCGGTAAAATAGCCGTTGTCAAGAGATTATAATCCGAGGCGTAAGCCAATACCTTTCTGTGCGTTTGCGGATCATCCGGCAAGGTTCCCTTTGCCTTGAACCAAACCTTACGAAAGGGTTCACGTTCCCCGGGGTTGAAGTAATCGTATTCCACCGTAGGACGAAATTCGATGGGTCTGGGCATTTTGAAAAACTGCTTGAAGAAATCCGGCCAATCCGAGGAGTATTTTTTTGCCAATTGCGCGGAATCCTTTAGCTCATCCGGCATGGGCACATCCGGCATATCGATTTGATGGTCGAATCCTTCCTGCTTCAATTGAAAAGAACAAGAGGAGTTAAAAATGGCTTCACCGTTTTGAATCGCCACTACCCTACGGGTGGTAAAACTCCCGCCGTCCCTGATTCTGTCCACCTCAAAAATGATGGGTTTATTGATATCACCGGGGAGGATAAAGTACCCGTGGAAGGAGTGCGCTACGCGATCCTCAGGGACCGTAAGGGTGGCGGCATCCAATGCTTGTGCAAGGATTTGACCGCCGTAGACGTTCGGGCTACCCATAAAATGGCTTTGCCCCCTAAAAATATTCTTTTCTATCCGCTCCAGTTTCAATTCGCCCAATAGGGCATCCGCATCTTTCATTCCGTTTGTTTCGATTTGCCTAAGGAACGCGACATCAATAGCTGTCCGATATGGACTGATTATTAATGCCGCGTTCCTATGTAACGATTTGGCGATACCATAGGTTTACTTTCCGGTCCTGTGTTTAAGGACTTCCAATTCCATTTCCAAAACCTTTACGTCCCTCACTTCCGCATTATTGGGGTCACGGGCATCCACGGCAAATTGTGAGGGGAGCGGAACAACGGCTGAAGGGCGAACGGGTTGCCCCGGTGGTTTTAAGCCCGGTATCGCACTTTTTTCAAGCCAATCCTCGCGTTCGGTTTTCAGGTTGGTATAATCAGCGATAAGCCTTTCCTTATACTTCATGATTTCCGGATGGTCTTTTGCCAAGTGATCCACCGCATCCGAAAAAATTTCAGGATCACCTCCGAAATGTTGGAAACTTAGGAATGCGGTTTTTCTCAAACGCTTGTATTCCCTTTCTTCCAATTCCTCATTCGTGGGTCGGGGCTCACTTCCGGGTTCAATGGTCATCCCGCTTGAAGAGGAGTCAACAGGTGCCACAATCGGGTTGAGGATATTGGAATTTTCATTATTGCTCAACTTCGCCAATTCCTCTTCCATATATTTAGCCGCTATCAAGGAAAGGAATTCCTCCCGCTCTTGATCAACGGCTATTTCCGCCTTGGTAGGACGAACAAAAAGGCCTTCAAGAATGGTACTCAACAAGGCTACGAGCATGAAGACCAAGGCAAGCATCATGTAACGGCGGATCGCTTTTTCCACGGCAGGGCGAAATTCCTCACGTGCTTGCTCTCTAGACAATAATATGAAGGACAAGATTAAGATCACGGCACCAAGCCCCAAGACCCCGTAATCCAAGTATTTTACGAACGTGCTAAATTCCATTTGGTTGATTTTAATTTGTGGTGCGGTACAAGGCAAAAACCCGACCGACAATCCAAGGTTTGAATTTAAAGATTTTAATAATATAACAAGCCCGAAGTCGAATTCATTCCGGGGAAATACTTAAATTTT
>JAHDDF010000604.1 GCA_020629475.1 Saprospiraceae bacterium | reverse complement strand
GGACGTTTCAAGCGCGTGGTTTTTGCGGTGTACTCGAAGAATGAACGGTTTATTCAGCCGTTTTTGGATAGGTGGTAGGCTCAGTCGGGGGACTGAGCCTATCCTTTACTTCTAGAATACTATTTTTGAAACGCCAAACTTGGTTTTGACTTACTCAATCCTATTACAGCCAAATTGAGTAACGAGAGCATCAGAATGATTATGCCCCACTGACTTAATGTAGGAACCGTATTCGCTATTCTTTCCGTACCTACGGTAAACCTAAGATTATCCTCGATTCCGGTAACGCCGGAAAATCCGTATATCCCGCCGCCTAAATCCAGGGCGCCAAAAATTGGGGTTTCATCGCTAAAAGAGCCGTCATTATTCGTATCAATCAATAAACTTAAATCCGCAACGTTTACCGCCCCGACACCGCTTAAATCAAATTGCAAATCAACGGAACCCACATCTACCGCTGTTCCCGCGCTATTGGCTTCACTAACCCTCCACGTCCTACTCAATCTTGAAGTAACGGTAGCGGAAGGAACATCAGTGGTATTGTTGGACGTTAAGGCTTGGTTATCATGGCCCCAAATTAAAAATTCATCATTATCCAAACCCGTTGGATTTTGGATACCCAGGATACCTGTTCCTTGGGCATTGGTATGATTGGAACCATCGGAGGCTTGTCCTATCCCGGCTACTTCAAAGTCATAATCTCCGCCCCCCGGATCATCCTCATTGAAAACATCATTACCCACTAAGGCGATGTTATATTTTGCCGCTAAATAATTTTCAACAATTATCCTTTGTGCTTGATTCAAATCCGTAGCATAAAACAAAACCTCAGAAATCGTAGCGTTTGAAAATAAGTTAAAAGAGTTCCATCCCCCTATTTGAAGCCCTTGGGTTCCCGTGGTGGTATTTGGCGTTGCTGAAGGGGTACCCGCTGCGGTTTGGACTCCATCTACATGGATTGAACGGCTTCCGGGCGTTCCTGAAATATAAGTGGAAGTGGCGATATGGGTATCCCCATACGGAATCCAACCTCCTGCATCATCCAAATCATTACCAAAGAAAAAGAACCTTACCCCTCCGTTATTTCGTTTGAGAACTCCAAAAGAATTATTTGATGATGAATTCCCATAAAAGAAGAGAAGATCGTCATTGGGTGTACTAGGAGAGGAAGCCATTACAAAAACGGTTCTTGATGCATTTCCTGTGGGCAATCCGACATCACTTCCGGTTAAGTATCCTGTATTATTAAACGTTACTCCCGGATTCGAATATGCAGCCACATTGGCAATATTCTCCGTTACATTCCGGGCATTTCCGGATTTATCCGCCCAAGTAGTAACGGTTCCGACAGGATTGGTCCCGTCACCGTTTACGTCTTGACCGTCAAACCAAAGCTCCAAAACACTTGTCCCATCGGTCGTTCCGATCCCGGCCGGTCCGGTTTGAGCTGTTGTAAACAGGGGTATTAATATGACGAGTAAGCTGAATACATCTTTCATTGGTACATTTTATTGAGTAGTTACAAATAACCCTCCAAGGGATACTTATATTGAAATCCACACATGGGCAAAGGCTAATAATGCCTTACCGAAAAGTAGTCAATGAAAATTCTGTAGGGTTTGGGATGGGAGGAAAGTAAATGTAACAATATTTACTCTAGAAGCCATTACAAAATACCTATAACAAAACATGTACGGAAAAAAGATCTAAGAGTCAGTTACCAAATTACGTCGCAAAGCGATCCAACATTTATATTTTCTTGAAAACGCGTTCTAATCGTCGCCCCGTAAAAAAGAAGGTACCGTCATTTTTGGTGCCGTTGGCAAAATCTTCCATATACCTCGAATACGGGACACCTTGGGGTGGTTCGCCCCAGGGCATTTTCATTTGGCTAATGAGGATTTCTTCCCCGTTTTCTCCTTTTAGGAGTAACCATACGTTTATTCGGTTTC